>JAEZZV010000160.1 GCA_023418375.1 Actinomycetes bacterium
CCCGCAGCCCGGACGCGCGCAGCCTCCGGACGAGCTCGCGCGAGTCGACCTGCACAGCGCCGAGGCGCAGCAGCTCCGGGTAGGCCTCGGCGGGGACGTCGTAGTGATCGAGGTCGAAGCCGCGACGCGGGATGCCCGCCGCCGCGGCCACCGCGTGCAGCTCGTCGAGCGACGCGTCGCTCACGAGGTGTCCCCAGACCCGGCCGTGCCGCGGCCACAGGGGCGGGTCGACCAGGACCGTCACGACGCTGCCCGCAGCTGCATCCGGCGATTGAACCACCCGCCGTTCGTCAGCGCAGGAACAGCCTCGTGGCGGCCGACTCGGCGTCCGCGTAGTGCTGCGCGGCTGCGCCGAGCGCCGCAGTGATCTGGTCCAGGCTCGCCTCCACCCGCTGCTGCGTGACGCCCCACTCCGTGACGACGCCGCCGAACGCCGACGCGGCGCCGCCGCGCCAGACCGTCTGCAGCTCGGTCAGGTGCCGCATGAGTGCGGCGACCTCCGCGCGGATGACGCCGACCGACGTCCCCGCCGCCGCACTCGCCTGCGCGACGACCGCGCTGTCCACCTCGTACCGCATGTCCGCTCCTTCCCGTCGGTTGCCGGGAACGCTAGGCGGACGGGCGTGGTGCCGGGCGCGCGGCCCGGCGGAGCTGTGGACGGGCGTCAGAGGTCGGTCTCGGTGCGCTCGGCGGGCGATGTGCCGGGCGCGGGCTCGGAGCCGGTGCCCGGCTGCTCGGCGTCGGCAAGCAGCCGGTTCGACTCCAGCGTCAGCAGCTCCCTCTCGAGGCGCTGGAGCTCGGCGTCGACGTTCTGCCGTGCGGGCTCCTCCCAGCCGTGGCCGAGCGGGCTGGCGAACAGGCGCGGGCGTTCCTGGAGGCGCCGCAGGATCGCGATGCGGGCGCGGACGAAGTCCTCGACCGGGATGTGCGCGTACTCGGCGCGCAGGGCGGTGAGGTAGGACTTGTAGCGCTGCGGTTCGGCGGCGAGCATCGCGAGGTCGGCGTCGCACAGCACGGCGCAGTCGTCGTCGCCGGGCATGGGGGTGTGCCGCGCCAGGGCGGTCACGAGGTCGGCGACGCGGTCGACGGCCCGCTGGGACAGCCCGAGCTCGCCCAGCTCCAGGCGCGCGAGAGCGGCGCTCGCGCGCTCGTCCTCGCCGCCCCGGTGCGCGAACGACGCCCGCTCCGCCGCGTCGAAGATCGCCCCGTGGTACCAGGCCGCGAGACGGACCAGGTCGGGCTCGTGCGCCTCCTCCGCGAGCTGGTCGACGTGCGCGAGGACGTCGGCCAGGTGACGGGTGTTGTGGAAGTGCCGGCCCGGCTCGGACCAGCGGGCGAGCAGGCGCTCACCCACCTCCTCGACCTCGTGGACGGGGGCGGTGGCGCCGGCGCCGATGCACGTGCGCACCCAGGCGGGCAGGAGCCATTGCGCTGCGTCGTGGACGCCCATGGTGCTGCGTTCCTCTCGGGGGACAACGAGGCGCAATCGTAGTCCGGTGCGCGGGCCGCGTCGTGCGCACCGCGGAAGGCGAGCAAAACGGACACGATCCGGCCCGCCGGGCGGGGCGGGGTCGCGCTCCGACCGGCGCGCCGCCGGGCCCTCCGACCGGCGCTCAGCCCGGGTGCAGGACGTCCTCGGCGTCGATGATCCGGTACGAATAGCCCTGCTCCGCGAGGAACCGCTGACGGTGCGCCGCGAACTCCTGGTCGACCGTGTCGCGGGCGACGACCGCGTAGAAGTGCGCCGTCCGACCGTCCGCCTTGGGGCGCATGATGCGGCCGAGCCGCTGCGCCTCCTCCTGCCGGGACCCGAAGGACCCGCTCACCTGGATGGCGACCGCCGCCTCGGGCAGGTCCACGGAGAAGTTCGCGACCTTGCTCACGACGAGCGTCTCGACGTCGCCCGCGCGGAAGGCGTCGAAGAGCCGCTGCCGCTCCCGGACGGTGGTGGCGCCGGTGATGAGCGGGGCGCCGAGGTGCTCGGCGAGCTCGTCGAGCTGGTCCAGGTACTGCCCGATGACCAGCGTCTGCTCGCCCGGGTGCCGGGACACCAGGGCCTCGACGACGTGGTTCTTGCCCGACGCCGTGGCGGCCAGCCGGTACTTGTCCTCGGGCTCGGCCGTGGCGTACGTCAGCCGGTCCGTGTTCGAGAGCGTCAGCCGTACCTCGATGCACTCCGCCGGCGCGATCCAGCCCTGCGCCTCGATGTCCTTCCAGGGCGCGTCGTACCGCTTCGGCCCGATGAGGGAGAAGACCTCGTCCTCGCGACCGTCCTCGCGGACCAGGGTCGCCGTGAGGCCGAGGCGACGCCGCGCCTGCAGGTCGGCGGTCATCCGGAACACCGGGGCGGGCAGCAGGTGGACCTCGTCGTAGACGATGAGGCCCCAGTCCCGCGCGTCGAGCAGCTCGAGGTGCGGGTAGACGCCCTTCCGGCGCGTGGTGAGCACCTGGTACGTCGCGATCGTGACGGGCCGGACCTCCTTGCGGGCGCCGGAGTACTCGCCGATCTCGTCGGCCGTCAGCGTCGTCCGCCGCAGGAGCTCGTCCCGCCACTGCCGGGCCGAGACCGTGTTGGTCACCAGGATCAGCGTCGTCGTGCGCGAGCGGGCCATCGCCCCCGCGCCCACCAGCGTCTTCCCGGCCCCGCAGGGCAGGACGACGACGCCGCTCCCGCCGTGCCAGAAGCTCTCGACGGCCTGCTGCTGGTACGGGCGCAGGTGCCAGTCGGACGTGTCGAGGTCGATGGCGTGTGCCTCACCGTCGACGTAGCCGGCGAGGTCCTCGGCCGGCCAGCCGAGCTTGAGGAGGGCCTGCTTGAGGCGGCCGCGCTCGCTCGGGTGGATGACGACGTCGTCCGCGTCCAGGCGCGTGCCGAGCATGCCGGCCACGCGCCGCGAGCGGAGCACCTCCTCGAGCACCGCGCGGTCCAAGGAGTGCAGCACCAGGCCGTGCACCGGGTGCGAGACGAGCTGGAGGCGCCCGTAGCGCGCCATCGTCTCGGCGATGTCGACGAGCAGCGCGTGCGGGACGGGGTAGCGGGAGTAGTCGAGCAGCACTGCGACGACCTGCTCGGCGTCGTGCCCGGCGGCGCGCGCGTTCCACAGTCCGAGCGGGGTCAGCCGGTAGGTGTGCACGTGCTCGGGCGCCCGCTCGAGCTCAGCGAAGGGCGCGATGGCCCGTCGGCACGCGTCGGCGTCGGGGTGGTCGACCTCGAGCAGGAGCGTCTTGTCGCTCTGGACGATGAGCGGACCGGTCACGGCGTCACGTCCACGATCCGGTGCACGGCCACGGTGAGCTCGGCCTCGCGGTCCAGGTCGAGGACGCGGACGCGGCCGGCGTCGACCCGCAGGGGGCGCACGCGGCGCCGCGACGTCGACCCGTCCGGGCCGACGAGCTGGAGCCACACCGGGCGGTGCTCGGCCGCGGCCTCGCGCAGCAGCCCGATCGCCAGGCCCGGACCCGCCGGGTCCGACGGGTCGAGGT
>JAEZZV010000047.1 GCA_023418375.1 Actinomycetes bacterium
ACCTGGGCGTCGCCGCCGTCGAGGGGGCGGGCGCCGGCGTCCTCGTGTGGCTCGCGCTCGTGGTCTCCGTCGCCGGCGTGGGGCTGGGACTGTGGGCCGTCGTGACGGCGGGGTCCTGGGTCGGCGGGACGGCGCGGGCCACGTCGCGTTACCAGCGGGCGGGGGGTGAGGCGGCGCGTTCGGGCCGTGCGGCTCCCGGGCCGACGGGCACCGACGACGTCGCCGCGTGGGACGCGCTCACCCGCGGGGAGGACCCGACGTGACCGCACGCGTCCGGGCCGTCGCCGCCCGCTAGTCTTCGGCTACCCGACGAAAGGCATCCGCATGGCTGAGACGTCGCCGCACGGCGCCGCCCCCGAGAACCGCGAGAAGGCGTACCTGCCCCCCGCTGCGCCGCCGCGCAACCACGGCCACACCGTGGCGGCCTGGGTGGCGATGACCTCGGTCATGGTCGGCGCGACGATCGCCGCCGTCGGCTTCGTGGTGCCCGCCCTGTGGCTCGTGTGGACGGGTGCCGGGGTGGCGGTCCTCGGACTGCTCGTCGGCGGGGTGCTGCGCAAGGCCGGCCTCGGCCAGCCGGAGCCGTCCCGGCCGCCCCGCGACGGTGCGGTGGCGTCAGACAACGATCGCTCGAAGGAGTAAGGCATGAGCACGCCAAACGGCCCGCAGGACCCGTTCGGGTCGAGCGACAACCCCTACGGCCAGCAGCCGCCCGCCTATGGTCAGCAGCCACCGGCCTACGGGCAGCAGCCGCCGGCCTACGGGCAGGGTGGGTACCCGAGCTACCCGCAGCCCGGCGGGTACGGGGGCGGCGGGTACGGCGCCGGCGGGTACGGCGGGTACAACGCCGGGCCGCCGCCGCAGAACTACCTGGTGTGGGCGATCCTCACGACGGTCCTGTGCTGCCTGCCGCTGGGCGTCGCCTCCATCGTGTTCAGCACCCAGGTCAACAGCAAGTGGGCCGCCGGCGACGTCGCCGGGGCGAACGAGTCGGCCCGCAAGGCCAAGCTGTTCGCGATCTGGAGTGCCGTCATCGGTCTCGTCGTCGCGGTCGTCTACGTGATCGGCATGGTCGCGTGGGGCTGGAACACCACGACGACGTTCAGCTCGTACTGAGCCCGAGGGTGGCGTCCCGGCCGCAGGACGTGCCGGGACGTCCCCGGGTGCGTGCTCTCGCCGCCCCGGCCGCCGTGGCGGTCGGGGCGGCGGCCGTCCTGACCGTCCTGCACGTCGTCTCCCCGTACGAGCCGGGCAGCTACCCGACCTGTCCGAGCCTGGCGCTCACCGGGTACTACTGCCCGGGCTGCGGCTCGTTGCGAGCCCTGAGCTCGCTGTCGAGCCTGGACCTGGCGGGGGCCTGGGACATGAACCCGCTGACCGTCGTGATGCTGCCCGTGCTCGCGGGCTACTGGTTCGGCTGGGCCCGCCGTGCCGCGACGGGCCGGCCGCGGACGTGGCTGGCGCCGCCGTGGGTGCTGTGGTCGGTGCTCGCGCTGATCCTCGCCTACTGGGTCGCGCGGAACGTGCCGGCGCTGGCGCCCTGGCTGGCGCCCTGAGGCGGTCGGTCCCACGTAGTGGGCGTGGCGGGGGCATCCGGACCACGCCCTTATCCTGGGTCCGGGCACCGCGGGCGGCGGGACGGACAGGGGAGGTGGCACCGATGACGGTCCTCGAGGACATCGTGGCCGGGGTGCGCGAGGACCTGGCCGAGCGCGAGGCGGCGGTGCCGCTCGCCGCGCTCAAGGAGCGGGCCGCGCGCATGCCGGGTGCGCGGGAGTGCCTGCTGCACAACGACGAGGCCGTGGGCGTCATCGCCGAGGTCAAGCGCTCGAGTCCGAGCAAGGGCTCGCTCGCGGCGATCGAGGACCCCGCGGGCCTTGCGGCCGAGTACGAGGCGGGCGGTGCCTGCGCGATCTCCGTGCTCACCGAACGCCGCCGGTTCAACGGGAGCTTGGCGGACCTGGACGCCGTCCGCACGACGGTGGACCTGCCCGTGCTGCGCAAGGACTTCGTCATCACCCCCTACCAGGTGTGGGAGGCGCGCGCGCACGGCGCAGACATGGTGCTGCTCATCGTCGCGGCGCTCGAGCAGACCGTGCTGACCTCGCTGATCGAGCGGGTCCACTCGCTCGGGATGACGGCGCTCGTCGAGACGCACGACGCCGAGGAGGTCGCGCGGGCGATCTACGCCGGCGCCCGCTGCATCGGCGTGAACAACCGCAACCTCAAGACTCTCGAGGTGGACCGCACGACGTTCGCCCGCCTCGCGCCGCTCATCCCCAGCGGGATCTCGCGTGTCGCTGAGTCCGGCGTGCGAGGGCCGCACGACGTCATGGACTTCGCGCGTTCGGGCGCCGACGCGGTGCTCGTGGGGGAGAGCCTCGTCACGGGCGGCAACCCGCGTTCGGCGGTCGCCGACCTGGTCGCGGCCGGTGCGCACCCGTCGCTGCGGGCGGTGCGCCAGTGACCACGACGTCGGACGGCCCGGCGGGCGGCTTCGAGGCCGCCGCGGGCAGCGGCCCCTACTTCGGGCCGTTCGGCGGCCGGTTCGTCCCCGAGGCGCTCGTCGCCGCGCTGGACGAGCTCGACACCGCGTACGAGAAGGCGCGCCGCGACCCGGAGTTCACCGGTGAGCTCGCTCGCCTGCACCGCACCTACACCGGGCGGCCGAGCATCGTCACGGAGGTGCCGCGCTTCGCGCAGCACTGCGGCGGTGCCCGCGTCATCCTCAAGCGCGAGGACCTCAACCACACGGGCTCGCACAAGATCAACAACGTGCTCGGCCAGGCGCTGCTCACCAAGCGGATCGGCAAGTCGCGCGTCATCGCCGAGACCGGGGCCGGTCAGCACGGTGTGGCCACCGCGACCGCCGCCGCCCTGTTCGACCTCGACTGCGTCATCTACATGGGCGAGGAGGACACCCGCCGCCAGGCGCTCAACGTCGCCCGAATGCGCCTGCTTGGGGCCGAGGTCATCCCCGTGCGGGCCGGCTCGCGGACGCTCAAGGACGCGATCAACGAGGCGCTGCGCGACTGGGTGACCAACGTCGAGACGACCAACTACGTGTTCGGGACGGTCGGCGGGCCGCACCCCTTCCCGGCGATGGTGCGCGACTTCCAGCGGATCATCGGGGAGGAGGCGCGCGCCCAGGTGCTCGAGCTCACCGGCGCGCTGCCCGACGTCGTGGCCGCATGCGTCGGCGGCGGCTCCAACGCGATCGGCATCTTCCACGCGTTCCTCGACGACCCGGTGCGGCTCGTCGGGTTCGAGGCCGGCGGCGAGGGCGTGGAGACCGGACGGCACGCCGCGACGATCACGGGCGGGGCGCCCGGGGTGCTGCACGGGGCGCGCTCGTTCCTGCTGCAGGACGAGGACGGACAGACGATCGAGAGCCACTCGATCTCCGCCGGGCTGGACTACCCGGGCGTGGGCCCCGAGCACGCGTGGCTGTCGTCCGTCGGCCGGGCCGAGTACCGCCCGGTCACTGACGCCGCCGCGATGGAGGCGTTCCTCCTGCTCAGTCGCACGGAGGGGATCATCCCCGCGATCGAGTCCGCTCACGCGCTGGCCGGCGCGATGGAGCTCGGTCGCGAGGCCGCCGAGCAGGGTCGCACCGACACGATCCTGGTGAACCTGTCCGGCCGTGGGGACAAGGACGTCGAGACGGCCGGTCGCTGGTTCGGCCTGCTCGACGAGCAGGCTCTCCGGGAGGAGCGCGCGTGACGACGGCGACCACCAGCCCCACCGCGGAGCGGCTCGCGGCCGTGCGGGCCGAGGGCCGAGCGGCCCTGGTCGGCTACCTGCCCGTCGGCTTCCCGGACCGGGACACCTCGGTGACGGCGGTCCGCGCGATGATCGACGCGGGCGTCGACGTCGTGGAGCTGGGCGTGCCGTACTCCGACCCGGTCATGGACGGCGCCGTCATCCAGGCGGCCGTGGAGCGCGCCCTCGCCGGCGGCGTCCGCGTGGCCGACACGCTGCGCACCGTCGAGGCGGTCGCGGACGCGGGTGTGCCGATCCTCGTGATGACCTACTGGAACCCCGTGGTGCGGTACGGGATCGACGCCTTCGCGCGCGACCTCGCCGCGGCAGGCGGTGCGGGCCTCATCACGCCGGACCTGATCCCCGACGAGGCGGAGGACTGGCTGCGCGCCTCGGACGCGCGCGGTCTGGACCGCGTGTTCCTCGTCGCGCCGAGCTCGACCGCCGAGCGCCTGGCGCTCACGGCGCGGGCCAGCAGGGGCTTCGTGTACGCCGCGTCCACGATGGGCGTGACCGGCACCCGGGCGACCGTCGGTTCCCAGGCGCGCCGCCTCGTGGCGGACACCCGTCAGGCCGGCGCCGAGCGCGTGTGCGTCGGCCTCGGCGTGAGCACCCCGGAGCAGGCGGCCGAGGTGGCCGAGTACGCCGACGGCGTCATCGTCGGCAGTGCCTTCGTCCGGCCGCTCCTGGACGCGGCGTCGCCGCGCGACGGGATCGCCGAGCTCGGTCGCGTCGTCGCGGGGCTCGCTGCGGGGGTTCGGGGACGGAACGAGTGACGGTTAGCCTCGTCGGCGTGCTGCCGTCGCTCGCCGCCTCCATCCCGAGCCCCCCCGAGAGCGTTTGGAACCTCGGGCCGCTGCCCATCCGTGCCTACGCGCTGTCGATCATGCTCGGCATCGTCGTCGCTGTGTGGATCGCCACGCGGCGGTGGGTCGCTCGCGGCGGCGAGGCCGACACGGTGCTCGACATCTCGTTCTGGGCGGTGCCGTTCGGGATCGTGGGCGGGCGGATCTACCACGTCATCAGCAGCCCGGACCAGTACTGGGGACCCGGCGGCGACCCCGTCAGCGCGCTGTACGTCTGGGAGGGCGGCCTGGGCATCTGGGGCGCCATCGCGTTCGGCGCCGTCGGTGCATGGATCGGTGCGCGGCGCGCCGGGGTGCGGCTGACGGTCTTCGCCGACGCCGCGGCGCCCGGCATCCTCGTCGCGCAGGCGATCGGCCGCATCGGCAACTGGTTCAACCAGGAGCTCTACGGCGGCCCGACGACGCTGCCGTGGGGTCTGGAGATCGCGCCGGAGTTCCAGCCGGTGGGGGACGCCGTCGGCACGCTCTACCACCCGACGTTCCTGTACGAGCTCCTCTGGAACGTCGCCGGGGCGTTGCTCATCGTCTGGCTCGACCGACGCTACCGCCTGGGGCACGGCCGGGTCTTCTGGGCCTACGTGGCCGTCTACACGGTCGGCCGGCTCTGGATCGAGCTGCTCCGCATCGATCCCGCCGAGACGGTCCTGGGCCTGCGGCTCAACGTCTGGACCTCCATCCTGGTCGGCCTCGGTGCGCTGGTAGCCTTCATCCTGGTAGGACGACGACACCCTGGCCGAGAACCCGGCCCTCAGCTCCACCCGACCGACGACGCGAAGGCCGACGACACGGACCTCGCGGACGCGGACGACACCCCGGCGTGAACCACCGGCGTCGTGGGTGGGAGGGGGCCCCTGCGGCCCTGTATCGTCGCCCCGCACGGGCCGATGGCGTCCCCACACTCCCCACCTTGAGCCCACCCGGGTCTGCCGACCCGGGGCAGTGAGGACGGTGTCCATGACCTCGCCGCAGCATCCCCCCGTCACGGGTCTCTACGACCCCTCGGCGGAGCATGACGCCTGCGGCGTGGCCTTCGTGGCCACCCTGCGCGGCACCCCCGGGCGCGACATCGTCGACGCCGCCCTCACCGCGCTCGCCAACCTCGACCACCGCGGCGCGGTGGGGGCGGAGACGGACACCGGTGACGGCGCCGGCATCCTCACCCAGATCCCGGACGCCTTCCTGCGCGACGTCGTCGACGCCGAGCTCCCGGCTCCCGGGCGTTACGCCGTCGGCCTCGTGTTCCTGCCCACCGAGGCGGACGCGCTGCACGACGCCGTCGTCGGGGTGGAGAAGATCGTGCGCGACGAGGGCCTGGACGTCCTCGCGTGGCGCGACGTCCCGGTCGCCGCGGACATCGTCGGCCGGACCGCCCGCTCGACGATGCCGGTCTTCCGCCAGCTCGTGGTGGCGGACCCGTCGCACACGCTCGCGGGCATCGACCTGGACCGACGGGCCTTCCGGGTGCGCAAGCGGATCGAGCACGAGGTCGGCGTCTACCTGGCCTCGCTGTCGGCCCGCACGCTCACCTACAAGGGCATGCTGACGACGTCGCAGCTCGAGCCGTTCTTCCCCGACCTGTCCGACGCGCGGTACGCCACCGAGCTCGCGTTGGTGCACTCGCGGTTCTCGACCAACACCTTCCCGTCGTGGCCGCTCGCGCAGCCGTTCCGGCTCGTGGCGCATAACGGTGAGATCAACACCGTGCGCGGCAACCGCAACTGGATGGCCGCCCGGCAGAGCACGCTGTCCAGCGACCTGCTCGGCGAGCTCGCGCCGCTGATGCCGGTGTGCACGCCCGCCGTCAGCGACTCCGGCAGCTTCGACGAGGTGCTCGAGCTGCTGCATCTCGCGGGCCGGAGCCTGCCCCACGCCGTGCTGATGATGATCCCGGAGGCGTGGGAGAACAACACCTCCCTGGACCCGGACGTCCGCGCGTTCTACCAGTACCACTCGACGCTCATCGAGCCGTGGGACGGCCCGGCCGCCCTCGCCTTCACCGACGGCACGCTCATCGGCGCGGTGCTCGACCGCAACGGTCTCCGCCCCGGCCGGTACTGGGTCACCGACGACGGCCTGGTCGTCCTCGCGAGCGAGACCGGCGTCCTGCCGATCGCGCCCGACCGGGTCGTGCGCAAGGGCCGCCTCGAGCCCGGCCGGATGTTCCTCGTGGACACGGGCAGCGGCCGCATCATCGAGGACCACGAGATCAAGACTCAGCTCGCCTCCCAGCGCCCGTACGCGCAGTGGGTCGCCGAGCACACCGTGTCGCTGGACCAGCTCCCCGAGCGCGAGCACGTCCAGCACACCCCGGCGTCGGTGCGCCGCCGCCAGCGGGCCTTCGGCTATACGGAGGAGGAGCTGACGATGCTCCTCACCCCGATGGCGAAGACCGGCGCCGAGCCGCTCGGCGCCATGGGCACGGACACGCCGGTCGCCGTGCTGTCGGCCCGCCCGCGGCTGCTGTTCGACTACTTCACCCAGATGTTCGCGCAGGTCACGAACCCGCCGTTGGACGCGATCCGCGAGGAGCTGGTCACCTCCATCGCGGGCGCCATCGGCCCCGAGCCGAACCTGCTGGCCGACGACCCGACGCACGCGCGCAAGCTCGTCGTGCCCTTCCCGGTGCTCGACAACGACCAGCTCGCGAAGATCATGCGCATCCACCGCGACCCCGACCTCGCGGGCGTCTTCCGTTGCGAGACCGTGCGTGGCCTGTACCGCGTGGACGGGGGCGAGGAGGCCCTGGCTCGGCGGATGAAGGAGATCTTCGTCCACGTCGACCGGCTCATCGACGCCGGCGTGAACTTCATCGTCCTGTCGGACAGGGACTCCGACGGCGACCTGGCCCCGATCCCGTCGCTGCTGCTGCTGTCGGGTGTGCACCAGCACCTCGTGCGCCGCAACACCCGAACGCGCGTCAGCCTCATCGTCGAGGCGGGCGACGTCCGCGAGGTGCACCACGTCGCGCTGCTCATCGGGTACGGCGCTGCCGCGGTGAACCCGTACCTCGCGATGGAGACGGTCGAGGGCCTGGCGCGTGACGGCTCGCTGGGGGGCGTCTCGCCCGAGAAGGCGGTGGCGAACCTCATCAAGGCCCTCGGCAAGGGCGTGCTCAAGGTCATGAGCAAGATGGGCATCTCCACCGTGGCCTCCTACCGCGGCGCCCAGACGTTCGAGGCGGTCGGTCTCGCGCCGAGCGTGGTCGACGAGTACTTCACCGGCACGACGAGCCGTCTCGGCGGCGTCGGGCTCGACGTCGTCGCGGCCGAGTCGGCCGCGCGGCACGCCGACGCCTACCCCGCGAGCGGCAACCCGCAGGCGCACCGGCGCCTGAACGTCGGAGGCGAGTACAAGTGGCGCCGCGACGGCGAGGAGCACCTGTTCGACCCGGAGACGGTGTTCCGCCTGCAGCACTCGACCCGCACGCGCCAGCTCGACGTGTTCCGGCAGTACACCCGCCGGATCGACGACCAGGCCTCGCGCCTCATGACGCTGCGCGGCCTGCTGACGTTCGCCGAGGGCGTCCGTCCGCCGGTCCCGCTCGACGAGGTCGAGCCGGTCTCGGAGATCGTCAAGCGGTTCAGCACCGGCGCGATGTCCTACGGCTCCATCTCGCAGGAGGCGCACGAGACCCTCGCGATCGCGATGAACCGGCTCGGCGCGCGGTCGAACACCGGCGAGGGGGGCGAGGACCCGGAGCGCCTGCGCGACCCTGAGCGCCGCAGCGCGATCAAGCAGGTCGCGTCCGGCCGGTTCGGCGTCACGAGCGAGTACCTGGTCAACGCCACGGACCTGCAGATCAAGATGGCGCAGGGCGCCAAGCCGGGCGAGGGCGGCCAGCTGCCGGGCACCAAGGTCTACCCCTGGATCGCGCGGACGCGGCACTCGACGCCAGGCGTCGGGCTCATCTCGCCGCCGCCGCACCACGACATCTACTCGATCGAGGACATCGCCCAGCTCATCCACGACCTCAAGAACGCGAACCCGGTCGCCCGGGTGCACGTCAAGCTCGTCAGCGAGTTCGGCGTCGGAACGGTGGCGACCGGTGTGGCCAAGGCGCACGCCGACGTGGTGCTCATCTCGGGCCACGACGGCGGGACGGGAGCGAGCCCGCTGACGTCGCTGAAGCACGCGGGCACGCCGTGGGAGATCGGCCTGGCGGAGACCCAGCAGACGCTGGTGCTCAACAACCTGCGCGACCGGATCGTCGTGCAGGTCGACGGCCAGCTGAAGACGGGCCGCGACGTCGTCGTGGCGGCGCTGCTCGGGGCGGAGGAGTTCGGCTTCGCGACGGCACCGCTGGTCGTGAGCGGCTGCGTGATGATGCGCGCCTGCCACCTGGACACGTGCCCGGTCGGCGTCGCGACGCAGAACCCCGAGCTGCGCAAGCGCTTCTCGGGCAAGCCCGAGTTCGTCATGACCTTCTTCGAGTACCTCGCGACCGAGGTCCGCGAGTACCTCGCGGCGCTCGGCTACCGATCGATCGCCGAGGCGGTGGGCCACGTCGAGTCGCTCGACACGCGTGCGGTCATCCAGCACTGGAAGGCGGTCGGGCTGGACCTGTCGCCGGTGCTGGCACGGCCGCAGCCGGAGGCCGGCTCGGCCCTGCGGCAGACCCGCACCCAGGACCACGGCCTGGCCAAGGCGCTGGACAACCAGCTGATCACGCTGGCGCGCGAGGCGCTCGAGTCGCGCGAGCCCGTGCGGATCTCTGTGCCGGTGCGCAACGTCAACCGTACGGTTGGCACGATGCTCGGCTACGAGGTCACCAGCCGCTTCGGCGCCGAGGGCCTGCCGGACGACACGATCGACATCAGCCTCACGGGCTCCGCGGGCCAGTCGCTCGGCGCGTTCCTGCCGCGCGGCATCACGCTGCGCCTGTTCGGCGACGCGAACGACTACGTCGGCAAGGGGCTCTCGGGCGGGCGCATCGTCGTCCGGCCGGATCGCACCGCGCTGCTGTCGGGCGCGCGTGACGTCATCGCGGGCAACGTCGTCGGCTACGGCGCGACGTCGGGAGAGGTGTACCTGCGCGGCGTCGTCGGCGAGCGGTTCGGCGTGCGCAACTCGGGCGCGACGCTCGTCGTCGAGGGCGTCGGGGACCACGCGTGCGAGTACATGACCGGCGGCACCGTGCTGATCCTCGGCGGCACCGGCAGGAACGTGGCGGCGGGCATGTCCGGCGGCCACGCGTACGTGCTCGACCTGCGCACGGACCGGGTCAACCAGGCGGCGCTGCAGAGCGGCGAGCTCGAGCTGCGGCCGCTGGACGAGGCGGGCGCCGTCGAGGTCGAGCGGCTCCTGCGGGTGCACCACGACGAGACCGGCTCGCCGCGGGCGGGGGAGCTCCTCGCCGACCTGCCGGCCGCCCTGGCCCGCTTCACCGCGGTCGTGCCGACCGAGTACGACCGGATGGTCGCCGCCCTGGCGGCCGCCGCGGAGGCCGGAGTCGACCCGACCGCGCCGGGGGCGTGGGACGCGATCCTGACGGAGGTGAACCGTGGCTGACCCCCGAGGCTTCCTCAACGTCCGCCAGCGCGAGCAGGTGCCCAGTAGGCCCGTGCCGGTGCGCCTGATGGACTGGAAGGAGGTCCACGAGCACCTCCCCGCGGACGAGCACGCGGCGCTCCTGCACCGTCAGGCCGGTCGCTGCATGGACTGCGGCGTGCCGTTCTGCCACTCCGGCTGCCCGCTCGGCAACCTCATCCCCGAGTGGAACGACCTCGTGTGGAAGGGGCAGTGGGCGGAGGCGTCGGACCGCCTGCACGCCACGAACAACTTCCCGGAGGTCACGGGGCGCATCTGCCCGGCGCCCTGCGAGTCGTCCTGCGTGCTGGGCATCAACCAGCCGCCGGTCACGATCAAGCAGGTCGAGCACGCGATCGCCGACGCGTCGTTCGAGCGCGACCTGGTCACTCCGCAGCTGCCCTACTTCCTGACCGGGTACACGGTGGCGGTCGTGGGCTCCGGGCCGGCGGGTCTCGCCGCCGCCCAGCAGCTGACGCGCGCGGGCCACACGGTCGCGGTCTTCGAGCGCGACGACCGGATCGGCGGCCTGCTGCGCTACGGCGTCCCGGACTTCAAGCTCGAGAAGCACCTGCTCGACCGGCGCATCGCGCAGATGGAGGCCGAGGGCACCCGCTTCCGACCGGGCGTCGAGATCGGCAAGGACATCACGTTCCGCGAGCTCAGCGCGCGGTACGACGCCGTCGTCCTCGCCACGGGCGCCCGTGTGCCCCGGAGGCTCGACATCCCCGGCAGCGACCTGGCGGGTATCCACTTCGCGATGCAGTACCTCTCGCAGGCGAACCGCGTGGTGGCCGGCGACGAGGTGCCCGACCAGATCGTCGCGACCGGCAAGCATGTCGTCGTCATCGGTGGCGGCGACACCGGGTCCGACTGCGTCGGCACGGCCCTGCGCCAGGGTGCCGCGTCCGTGACCAGCCTCGACATCGGTGCGCAGCCGCCGACGGAGCGCCCGGTCAACGAGCCGTGGCCCGTCGACGCCCGCCTCTTCAAGATCTCCTCCTCGCACGAGGAGGGCGGTGAACGGACGTACCTCGCCACGACGCAGCACTTCGTCGGTGAGAACGGGCATGTCACGGGCCTGCGGGTCGCGACGACCGTCTACACGAACGACGGCGAGCGCGTGCCGAGCGAGCGGGTGGAGGACATCCCGGCCGACCTGGTGATCCTCGCGATGGGCTTCACCGGGCCGGAGACCGACGTGCTCGCGGAGCAGACGGGCGCGGACGTCACGGGGCGCGGGCTCATCTCCCGTGGCGACGACTACGCGACCTCGGTGCCCGGAGTCTTCGTTGCCGGCGACGCAGGCCGGGGTCAGTCCCTGGTGGTCTGGGCGATCTCCGAGGGCCGAGCGGCGGCCGCCGCGGTGGATGCCTACCTGCGGTCCGGCGGCGACCCGACGATGGCCCAGGCCGGGATCACACCCCGCCGGGGCTCGGAGCTCCCGGCGCCGGTCACGCCGACCACGCGGCCGATGCGGCCGTAGCAGACCTGGCGCGCCGCGGATCCCGGTGGCGGCGGCGCGCTCAGTACCTGTCTCGCCGGGAACGTGAAGATAAGCCCGGCGACCGGTGGGTCGCGGGTTCGAGCAATAGGCTGGAGTCATGCGCAAAGCGAAGATCGTCTGCACGACGGGTCCCGCGACGGACACCCCGGAGCAGATCCAGGCACTTGTCGACGCCGGTATGGACGTCGCCCGGATCAACCGGAGCCACGGAGCCCCAGAGGAGCACGAGGCGATCATCGGGCACGTGCGTGCCGCCGCCAAGGCCTCGGGCCGCGCGGTCGCCGTGCTGGTCGACCTCCAGGGCCCGAAGATCCGGCTCGGCCGGTTCAAGGACGACAAGAAGGTGGAGCTGGCCGAGGGCGACGTCTTCACCATCACCACCGACGAGGTGGTCGGTACCAAGGAGCTGGCCTCCACCACGTACAAGGGCCTGCCGGGCGACGCCCGTGTGGGCGACCGCATCCTCATCGACGACGGTCGCGTCGCCGTGCGGATCACCGCCGTCGAGGGCGCCAACGTCGTGACGCGCGTCGAGGTCGGTGGCCCCGTCTCGAACAACAAGGGCCTGAACCTGCCCGGCGTCGCCGTCAGCGTGCCGGCCCTCTCGGACAAGGACGAGGAGGACCTGCGCTGGGCCCTGCGCCTCAACGCGGACTTCATCGCCCTGTCCTTCGTCCGCAACGCCTCGGACTACGAGGACGTCGCGCGGATCATGGCGGAGGAGGGCAAGAAGGTCCCCGTCATCGCCAAGATCGAGAAGCCCCAGGCGGTCGAGAACCTCGCGGAGATCATCGAGGCGTTCGACGGCATCATGGTCGCCCGCGGCGACCTGGGCGTCGAGCTCCCGCTCGAGATGGTGCCGATCGTGCAGAAGCGCGCGATCGAGCTGGCGCGTCGCTCCGCCAAGCCGGTCATCGTCGCCACGCAGGTGCTCGAGTCGATGATCTCGGCGCCGCGGCCGACGCGTGCCGAAGCCTCGGACTGCGCGAACGCGGTGCTCGACGGTGCCGACGCCGTCATGCTGTCCGGCGAGACGAGCGTGGGCGAGTACCCGATCGAGGCCGTGCGCACGATGGCGCGGATCATCGAGAACACCGAGCAGCACGGCAAGGACCGGATCGCGCCGCTCGGCTGGAGCCCGCAGACGCGCGGTGGCGCCGTCACGCACGCCGCCTCCGAGGTCGGGGAGACCCTGGGTGCGAAGTACCTGGTGACCTTCACGCAGAGCGGCGACTCGGCCCGGCGCATGTCGCGGCTGCGCTCGCCCATCCCTCTGCTCGCCTTCACGCCGCTGCCCGAGGTGCGCAACCACCTCGCACTCAGCTGGGGCGTGCAGACCTACCAGGTGCCTCACGTCGCGCACACCGACGCCATGGTGCTCCAGGTGGACCAGACCCTCCTCGTCAACGGCCTGGCCGAGGACGGCGACCTGGTCGTGATCGTGTTCGGCGCCCCCGTGGGCGTCCCAGGAACGACGAACTCGCTGGTCGTGCACCGGATCGGTGGCGACGCGCCGCGCCGCTGACGCAGGACTGACGGACGCGGGGCCCCGGTGGACGACCACCGGGGCCCCGCTGCGTCACAGCCTCAGCGCTCGGTGCGTCCCGCGAGTGCCAGCGGCACGACGAAGGCGAGGCCGCTGAGGAGCAGCCCGCCGACGAACACCACGGCGCTGTCGTACGCGAAGGACGCGCCCATCAGCGCGAAGCCGCCGACGAGGAGCGCCATCAGGGCGACCCACGCGAGCGCCGCCCCGGGGTGCGTGCCGGCGGTGTTCTGGGTGCGGCGCCAGTCGTCGCCGAGCGCGTCGGCCTCGTCCGTGCCGGGTCGGGCGGAGGCCTCGGCGATGCCGGGCGCGGGCCGGTCCTGCGTCATCGTCGTCCCCTCTCTGGGCGTGGACCGATGCTCACCCCTGCGGGCGCGGGCCGCCACCGGAGGGTCGCGGCGCTCGACGACGCCGCGCGGACTCAGGCGGTCGGTGCGGGGAGCACCTCGATCGTGCCGCCGTACATGCCCATGGCGCAGGTGTAGGTGATCGTGCCCACCTGCGTCGGGGTGAACGTCAGCACGTTCTCGCCGAGATCGAGGAGCTGGGAGATGCCGAGGTCCGGCGCGTGGATCGACGTCGCACAGCTCAGCGCCTGGGAGTCGATGACCCAGCGGACCTCGCGGTCGACGTACACGGCCGCCGACGCCGGCTCGTAGCCGGTCGCCACCTGCGTGGTGCGCAGCACCTGGACGTCGCCCTCGAGGGTGACGTTCGACGAGACAGTGGTCGGGACCGCGGAGCGGCCGTCCAGGAGGCCCGGTGCCAGGATCCCGAGCGCCCCGTGCACGTTCACCGCCGCGAACGCGAGGACGACGACGCCCGCCGTCCGCAGGAACCGGTCGGCGCGAGCGTCCCGGACGGCCGCAGTGAGCCCGCCCAGCCCGAGGAGCCCGGGCGTCGTGCCGAGGGCGAACAGGGCCATCACGGCCCCGGCCCGGGCGGGGGAGCCGGTCGACAGGGCGTAGACCTGCACCGCCTGCGTGAAGCCGCACGGGAGGAAGAACGAGCCGGCGCCGAGCAGCACGGCGCTGCGGTCCCGGTAGGAGTCGCCGGCTCGGTCGAGGCGCAACGCGCGGGCGATGCCGGCCGGCAGGGCCGGCCCGCCGCCGGCCAGGCGTGGTGAGACGGCCGTCAGGCGAAGCCCCAGGGCTCCCATGACGAGCGACACGGCCACCATGAGGACGGCGACGGCGCGCGGGTCCAGCGCGACGGTGGCGCCGAGTGCGCCAGTGGCGGCGCCGAGGACGGCGAACCCGGCGACGCGTCCGGCGTTGAAGGCGACATGGGGGCGCAGCCGCCGCCGCGCGTCGAGCTCCGGGTGCTGCTGGGCGAAGCGCGCAGCCACGGCCAGGACGAGACCGCCGACGAGTGCCATGCACGTCGAGAAGCCCGCCGCCAGCCCGAGGACGACGACGACCGCGAGGCCACCGGAGGTGACGAGACCGCCGGCACCGGCCACGGTGTCGAGGAGGCCGGTCTGCGACGCCACGACGGCGAGGGCTGCGACGGTCGCCGTCGCGAGCACGACGTCGCGCCACACCTGACGGTCCCGGGTGAGCCACGCGCGCTCGGCCGCGCCGAGCTCGTACCCCGCGCCGCGGACGGCCCGGTTCAGGCGGGAGCGGTCGATCGCCCCGGAGGTGGTGAGGACCGCCGTGCCGCGGCGGGCCGAGACCCGGACGCGCTCGACCCCGGGGACCGCGCGCAGGGCCTTGCCGACGCGCGTCTCGCACGCCCGGCAGGTCATGCCGGCGATCTGGAGCTCGATGGTGGGCACGGACCTTCCCTATTTGACCAGGATTCGGGCCGTGAAAAATCGGCCCACCGCACGGTAAGCCGGACGTCGGGCGCGCGGGAGGGGCCCAAGGTCCCGACTCGTCACCCGCCCGCTCTCTGGACACCGCCGGGGCGACGGGCGCATCGTTCCGTCATGGGAGACGTGATCGCACTGCCTCTGCCGGGCGCGCTGTCGCTCCCGGACGTGCGTGGCGAGCACCGAGCACTCCAGGTCACCTGGCACGAGCGGACGGGTGTCTTCGTGGTCAGCCTCTGGCGGGCCGGGGCCTGCGTGGCGAGCGTGCACCTCGCCCCCGAGCAGGCGGCGGACCTCATCGGTGGCCTGGCCGAGGGCCTCGCCGCGCACGCGCGGGCCTGACCCGGACCGCCGTACCGCCGCGGACGGCCCCGGCCGCTCCGTGGGGCGGGGCTGTCAGTACCCTGCGCGGGGAGGTGTGATGCCGCGCACACGTGTGATCTGCGACAACGACTACGCCGGGGACCCTGACGGGCTCCTCCAGCTCGCCCACCACCTGCTCTCGCCCTCGGTCGACGTGCGCGCCGTGGTGGCGTCGCACCTCGCCGCGGGGGACGCGTTCGACGCCTCGGGACGCAGCGCCGCCCACGGCGCACAGGCCGCGCGCGCCGTCGCCCGGCTGGCGGGGCGACCGGAGGTGCCGGTGCTCGCGGGTGCCGAGGGCGGCCTGACCGGCGGGGAGGATCCGTCCGGGCCGCTCTCGCCCGCCGCGCAGGCCATCGTGGCCGAGGCGCTGCGCGACGACCCCCGCCCGCTGTACGTCGCGTGCGGGGGAGGCCTGACGGAGATCGCGTCCGCCTGGCTGGCGGAGCCCTCGATCGCGGGGCGCATCGCCGCCGTCGTCTGGATCGGAGGTGTCGAGCACGACCTCCCGGCGGCTGCCGGCGGACCGGCGGCAGCGCCGCCCGGCTGGGACGGTCCGGAGTACAACACCGCCATCGACCTGCGGGCCGCCCAGGTGGTCTTCGGCTCGGACCTGCCGCTGTGGCAGGTGCCACGTGACGCGTACCGCCGCCTCCTGGTCTCGGCCTCGGAGGTGGACACGCGGCTGCGCCCGGCGGGCATGCTCGGTGCGCACTTGGCCGCAGCGCTCGACGCCGCACGCGACCGCATGGCCGAGCTCGGCCAGGACCTCGGCGAGACGTACTGCCTCGGTGACACGCCCCTGGTGCTGCTCACGGCACTGCAGTCCGCGTTCCAGCCCGACACCAGCTCGAGCACTCACGTGGTGCTCCCCGCTCCCCGGCTCGGTGACGACGGCGGCTATCTCCCCGACCCCCGTGGCCGGCCGATCCGCGTCTACACCCGTCTCGACGCGCGGCTGGCGGTCGGCGACCTGTTCGCGAAGCTCGAGCGGCACGCCGCCGTGCAGGACGGCGGCCGCTGAGTCCGCGCCCGGCGTCCCGAGTTGCCGACGCCGGGGGCGCGGTTACGTTCGGGTGATGGTCACCGTCACACGTCGCATGCGCTGTCCCGCCGACGCCGTCCTGACGGTGCTCTCCGACGGCTGGACCTACGCCGCCTGGGTGGTGGGGACGTCCCGGATCCGCGGCGTCGACCCCGGATGGCCGACGCCGGGCACCCGCATCGCCCACTCCGCGGGCATCTGGCCCCTCGTCGTCGACGACGTCACGGTCGCGCTCGACTGGGACCGGGACGGTGGGCGGCTGGAGCTCCAGGCGCGCGGCTGGCCGGCGGGTGAGGCGCGCGTGCTGCTGCGGGTCCGTCCCGACAGCGACGGGTGCATCGTCCGGCTCGACGAGGACGCCGTCCGCGGTCCCGGTGCCGCGGTGCCCAGGCCGCTGCGCCAGGCCGGGCTCGTGCCGCGCAACCGGGAGACGCTGCGCCGGCTCGCCCTGCTCGCCGAGCGGCCGGCGGCGAGCGACGCCGGGACGGGCAGCTAGGTGGCCGAGCGGGGACGACCGCCGCGCGTCGTCCTCGTCGTCGGTGCGTCGAGCGGGATCGGGCGTGCGACGGCGCACGAGCTCGCGCGGCGAGGCGACCGCCTGGCGCTCGCCTCGCGGTCGGGGGGCGTCCTCCACGAGGTCGCGCGTGAGTGCGTGGCTGCCGGCGGCCCCGCACCCGTGGTCGTCCCGTTCGACGTCACGGACCGGCCTGCGGTGGAGCGGGCCCTGGCCGACGTCCGCGACAGGTGGGGGCGCGTGGATGTCGTCGTGCACTCGGCCGCCGTCCTCGCCTACGGCAGGTTCTGGCAGATCCCTGCCGAGGTCTTCGACCGCGTGGTGGCGGTCGACGTCCTCGGGACGGCGAACGTGGCGCGCGCGGCGTTGGCGACGTTCGAGGAGCAGGGGAGCGGTCACCTCGTCCTGGTCGGCTCCCTGCTGGGCGCGATCCCCACGGCGTGGATGAGCCCGTACGTGGTGAGCAAGTGGGCCGTGCACGGGCTCGCGCACGCGTTGCGCGCGGAGACGCGTGGCACGGGCTCGACGGTGAGCCTCGTCGTGCCGGGCGGCGTCGACACGCCCATCTACGCGGCGGCGGGGTCCTACGCCGGGCGCCAGGGTCGGCCGCCGCCGCCGGTGGACCGCCCGGAGACCCTCGCGCGCGCCATGGCGGACACGCTGGACCGCCCCCGGCGGACGGTGTCGGTCGGGCTGGCGAACCGTGCGTGGACGGCCGCGTTCCGGCTCGCGCCGGGGCCGTACGAGCGGGTGGTCGGGCCGGCGATGGCACGGCTGGGCCTGTCACGGACACGTGTCGCGGACAACCCAGGGAACGTCCACGTCCCCGTGCCGGGGCGCGCGGCCGTCCACGGGGCCTGGGGGCGGCACTGGCTGCGCGGCGTCGGTGCGGCCGCGGTCGTCGGTGCGGCCGCCCGCATGGCCGGCGCCGGTCG
>JAEZZV010000066.1 GCA_023418375.1 Actinomycetes bacterium
CGGCCCCGGCCCCGCCGGCACCTGCCGCCGGGGCCGGGACCTCGTCGCCTGGAGACAAGGAGCTCTCATGACGCTCGTGGCAGGGGTGGACTCCTCCACCCAGTCGTGCAAGGTCGTGATCCGGGACGCCGACACCGGCGCCCTCGTCCGCAGCGGACGCGCGACCCACCCCGACGGCACCGCCGTCGACCCCCGGCACTGGTGGGACGCCCTCCAGACGGCGCTCGCCGCGGCCGGCGGCCTGGACGACGTGGCGGCCGTCGCGGTCGGCGGCCAGCAGCACGGCATGGTGGCGCTCGACGCCGACGGCAACGTCGTGCGCGACGCCCTGCTGTGGAACGACACCCGGTCCGCCGACGCCGCCGTGGACCTCATCCGGGAGCTCGGAGACGGCGACCTGGCGGCGGGCGGCGCCGCGTGGGCCCAGGCCATCGGCTCGGTGCCCGTCGCCTCGCTCACCGTCACGAAGCTGCGCTGGTTGCGCGACAACGAGCCGGAGCACGCGGCCCGCGTCGCGGCGGTCTGCCTGCCGCACGACTGGCTGACGTGGCGGCTCGCGGGCTACGGCCCCGGCAACGCCGACTTCTCGGCGCTGACCACCGACCGCTCCGACGTGTCGGGCACCGGCTACTGGTCGCCCTTCACCGAGGACTACCGGCTCGACCTGCTCGAACGGGCGCTCGGCCACGTGCCGGCGCTGCCGCGCGTCGTCGGACCGGCCGAGGTGGCCGCGCTGGTCGAGCGGCCGCAGGGGCCGCTCCTCGTGGGGGCGGGTGCCGGCGACAACGCGGGTGCCGCGCTCGCACTGGCGATGCGCCCCGGGGACGTGGCGATCTCGATCGGCACGTCGGGCGTGGTGTCCGCCGTGTCGGCGGCCCCGACGGCGGACGGCTCCGGCATGGTGACGGGCTTCGCGGATGCGAGCGGCTCCTACCTGCCGCTCGCCTGCACGCTCAACGCCTCGCGCGTGCTCGACGCGGCGTGCCGGATCCTCGGCGTCGACCACCCCGGCCTCTCCGCGCTGGCGCTGTCGGCGCCCGCCGGGGCGGACGGCCTCGTCCTCGTCCCCTACCTCGAGGGCGAGCGCACGCCCAACAAGCCGGACGCGACGGGCGCGCTGCACGGGATCCGGCTGGCCAACACGACGCCCGCGCACGTGGCGCGCGCGTTCGTCGAGGGCATGCTGTGCGCCCTGGCCGACGGGCTCGACGCGATGACGGTGCTCGGTGTGCCGGTCGAGCGGATCCAGCTCATCGGCGGCGGCGCGCAGTCCGAGGCGGTCCGGCGGATCGCGCCGGCGGTGTTCGGCATGGACGTCGTCGTCCCGGCCCCCGGCGAGTACGTGGCCGACGGAGCCGCACGCCAGGCGGCCTGGGTGCTGTCGGCGGCGAACGGCGGCTCGGGCGAGCCCCCGGCCTGGTCCGCCGCTGGTGCCGACGCCGAGGTGTTCACGGCCGAGCCGGCCCCGCAGGTCCGCGCCCAGTACGCGGCGGCGCGGGAGCTCACTGTCGACCGGCGCTGACGCCCGTCGGGCACCACGCGTCCGGGCCGAAGGCCCCGGGGGACCCTGTCCCCCGGGGCCTTCGCCGCGTCACGGCGCCACCTGCCGCTCAAGCACAACCGCGGATCATCCGATGAACGTGCTGGCGCAGCGATCGGCTCGCCAGGACGCGGGGGGCGGCGGAATGGACTCGACCAACGGCTACCGGCCCCGGCGCCTGACGCGGGCGCTGACCGTCGCGGCCGTGGTTGGCGCCGCAGGCTTCGCGGGCACGGGCACCGCGCTCGTGGCCGACGCCACCCGGACCGCGGGCGACCAGCCGACCCGCCTCGTCGCGGGGGCGCCGGGCCGTCCGATCGCCCCGGCCGAGGACCCCCTCGACACCGTCCGGCCGCTCGAGGTCGCGCGGCCGACGACGCCGTCCGACGAGGCGGTCGTCGAGTCCACGCCCACCCACCCGTCCGAGCCCGGTGCGGAGATCGTCGTTGCGCCGACGGCGGGCCTCGCGGCGGTCGTCGACGCCGGCCGGACGGAGGCCGCAGGCACGGACACGGCCATCCCCGCGCCGACGGACGCGACGCCCCCGCTCGGTGCGGCCATCGCGACCTCCGACCGCTCGGCCACGACAGGGGTGCCGGGGGGCGCCGTGCTCACGCCGATGGCCGGTGGGACCGTCTCGGCGACCGGCACGATCGCGAACCGCGTCATCACGGGCGACGTCGTGTTCACGGGGTCGGGCCTG
Organism: Actinomycetes bacterium; assembly: GCA_023418375.1. Lineage (GTDB taxonomy): Bacteria > Actinomycetota > Actinomycetes > Actinomycetales > Cellulomonadaceae > Actinotalea. Next base: position 2,244 of record JAEZZV010000066.1, read on the forward strand.
ACGGTGCGGAACGTCCGCGTCACCGGGCACGCGGTCTTCCGCGGGGACGACGTGCGGATCGAGGACTCGGAGTTCGGATCCTGGGCACTCTCCGGTACCGAGCGTGTGCGGGCCACCCGCGTCGAGGTCTTCGGCAACCCCGGCCAGGACGGCCTTCACGTCACGTCCGACGTGGGACCCGTGCGGGACGTCGTCGTGACCGACTCGTGGATCCACAACCCGCTCGTCCGGGACGGCTCGCACTACGACGGGGTTCAGGTCCGGGGGGTGGACGGACTCACACTGCGCAACGTGCTCATCGACCTCGGTCCCTACGCAACCGGGCACAACGCCGCGGTCTTCCTCGAGAACGCCAACGGCGGCAACCGCAACGTGAGCGTCGAGGGTTCACAGCTGCTCGGCGGCGGGTACACGGTCGTGTCGTTCGCGACGAACGTCACGATCACCACCTCGGTGATCCGGGCCGGCCGCTGGGGCTATCTGAACCCGGAGTCCTGGCCGCTCACGAGCTTTGCCGGCAACACGACCGACGGGTCCGTCTGGCTCGCGTACAACGGGCGCGACGTCGCGGTGAGCGGCCCGACCGTCGTGGAGTGCTGGCCGCTGCCGGACGCCGCCGCGGTGAGCGCCGCCACGACGGAGGCGGAGGACCCGGGACCGGCCGTCACCGCCGAGTCGCCCGAGCCCGCACCTACGCCCGAGCCCACACCGACGCCCGAGCCCACACCGACGCCCGAGCCGGCACCTGCGCCTGAGCCCGCACCTACGCCCGAGCCCACACCGACGCCTGAGCCTGAGCCTGCATCTACGCCCGAGCCCACACCTGCGCCCGAGCCCACACCGACGCCCGAGCCCACACCTGCGTCGACGCCTGAGCCTGCACCTGCCCCGGCACCGGGCACCTGAGCGGCCGAGCGAGAACGCCGAGGGCCCTCGGGGATCTCCCCAAGGGCCCTCGGCGTCTGACGGTCGGCTCAGCGGGCGTCGAAGGCGGCCTTCACCTCGGCCGGGATGCGGCCCCGCTCGCTCACGTTGAACCCGTTCGCGCGCGCCCACTCACGGATCTCCGCGTTCTTGCCGCCGGCGGAGCGCGG
>JAEZZV010000101.1 GCA_023418375.1 Actinomycetes bacterium
CGCCCCCCCCCCCCCCCCCCCACGACGATGCCGACCACCACGGCGGCGACGGCCAGGCCGGCGATCATGAGGCCCGTCGCGTAGGTGAACACCGTCTGGAGCGGGTAGTACAGGGCGACGCCGATCGCGACCGTCACGAGAGACGTGTAGAGGGCCTTGCGGTTGCGCAGGCCGGCCGCGAGCGCGGTGATCGCGAAGGCGGCGCCGACACCCAGGGCCGCGATGACGACGGGGCCCAGACGTGGGTCGAGGAGCCACCCGGTCTCGGAGACGAAGAACAGCACGGCGGCTGTCGCGACGGCAGAGACGCCGAACGTGATCCCGCGGCGTCGCCACGGCCCACCGACCACCGCTTGCCAGAGGAGGCCGCCGACCACCGAGATGCCGGCGATCGTGGCCATCGACATCGTCGGGTCCGCCAGGAAGTCGTTAAAGCCGATGGCGCCCCACAGCTTGAGGAGCACGGCGACCCAGAACGAGGGCAGCGAGTAGAGCAGGAACGACATGAACGTGACGCCGTAGTCGAACCCGGTGTACTGCCGCAGCGCGGAGGCGATGCCGACGACGATGCCGAGGCCGATCGCGAGGAACGTCGAGGCGGTGATGAGCTGGAGGGTCGACGGGATCGCCGTCGAGAGCAGCGCGTCCACCGGCTGGCGGGTGACCCAGCTCTGGCCGAGGTCGCACTGCCCGATGGCACAGCCCGCGATCCCCCCGAGCCACTTCGCCCACCGGAGCGGGGGCGCCGTGTTCAGGTCGAGGTCCTTGATGCGGGCCTCGATGAGCGACTCCTTGTTGGGCGCCGTGCTCGTGCGCAGGTCCTCGAGGGGGTCGAGCGCGAGGGCCAGCAACATGTAGACGATGAACGTCGCGCCGATGAGGACGATCGCGGACGACAGCAGACGCCGGCCGAGGAACGTGACGATGGGCGCGCTGGCACGGAGCCTGCTGCGCGGGGCCTTCGGGCTGGCCGGTGTGGCTGCCACGGGCCCCTGGGCCTCGACGTCCTGGCCTGTGACTGAGGTGGCCATGGGGTTCTGCACCTCGCTGGGAGTAGAGAGATCGGCGTGAGTCTACGCGGACCCACGACCACCGACCTGGGGAGGTTGGGCCCGGGCGGGGCGCTCCGGCGTTGTGACGCCTGTCACCACGCGCGCTCCGGGGCCCGCATGCCGGTGGGGTACCGCGACTGCGGTACCCCACCGGTCATGCGTCGTGCTGGTGGTTCTTCAGGACGAGGTCAGCCCTCGGTGTCCTCGGCGGTCTCGCCAGCCGGGGCGTCGAGGCTGTCCTCGGCGCTGATCTCCCACTCCCAGTAGTTCCAGAAGATGGTCGGCGACAGCGGGATGAACGACACGCCCTCGAGCGCGCTCCGCCAGGCCACCACGCCCGGGAACTGGAAGATCGGGATCGAGAAGCCCTCGCTGTTGAGGATCGACTCGACCTCGGTGATGAGCTCCTTCTCGACCTCGGGGTCCGTGTTGGTGGAGAGCTCGGCCCAGATGCCGTCCATCTCCTCCGACTCGTAGCCACCGAAGTTGTTGATGCCGCCCGAGACGAAGTTCGCCTCGGAGTTCAGCGCGTAGGTGCTCGTCGACTGCCAACCGAACAGCGATGCGTCGTACGTGTCGGTCGACGTGAGGCGCGAGCCCCAGTTGTCGTCGCCCTCGTCGATGACGTTGAAGCCGACCTCTTCGCCCGCAGCCTTGATGAGCTCGTACTCGTTGGCACGGCGGACGTTCGAGGCGCCGTAGAGGAAGCGGACGTCGACCGGCGTCTGGACCCCGGCCTGCTCGAGCAGGTCGGCCGCCGCCGCACGGTTCTCCTCGTCGGTGCCCGAGTAGAAGTCGGAGCCGTTGCCGGCCACGACGTCCTCGTAGGTGGGCGAGCCCGGGACGACGGTGTGCGAGTTCCGCAGCTGCGCCTCGGGGTTGAGCGGGAGGATCAGCTTCTCGAGGATCTCCTGACGCGGGATGGTGAGCAGGAAGGCCTGGCGCACGAGGCGCGCGGTCTCCTCGTCGCCGCCGTAGGTGGCCGGGTCGAACGGGCCACCGTTGTTGAAGATCACGTCGACGTGCTCGTACGTGCCCTCTTCCTGCGTCGTGTACTCGATGCCGTCGATGCCCTCGAGCGTCTCGATGACGTCCACGGACGACTGCGGCTGGATGAGGTCGACCTCACCGTTCTGGAGAGCGGTCACCGACGCGAGCGGGTCCTCCGTGTAGCGGATGGTGATCGACTCGACCTTCGGGGCCGGCTCGAAGTCGTAGTCCTCGCGCGCCGTGAGGGTCAGGTACTGGTTCTCCACGTAGTCGCTCATCACGTACGGGCCGTAGGCCAGGTACTTCAGCGGGTCGTCAGGCAGCGACGTGAAGTTGAAGTCGTTGTTCCAGGACTTCGAGATCGGGCCGAGGTCCTCGGTCACGTTGTTGAAGAACGCGTCGATGACGCGCTGCTTGCCCTCGACGCCGGCGTCGTCGCCCTCGCCGACCTCGACGCCGAGCGCGACGCTCGCGATCGCGTGAGCGGCGATCGGGCTCGGGAAGATCGTGACCTCCCAGTCGGCGCGCGGCTCGTCGTAGACGAACGTCACCGTCTTGCCGTCCTCGGAGATCTCCGGGTTCTGGGTGATGAGGTTGATGCCGTTGGAGGAGCTGTCGAAGTAGACGCCCTCGTCCTGGTTGACGATGTTGCCCTCTTCGTCGAGCTCGGCCTCGATGGTGTCGAACTTGTCGTTCTGGGCACCCCAGGCGAGAACGAGGTCAGCCGCATCCACCGGAACGCCGTCGGACCACGTCAGGCCGTCCGCGATCGTGTACTCGACCGTGAACGGGTCCTCGTTGACGACCTCGTACGTCCCGACCGCCTCGATCGGCTGGACCTCGAGGTCGCCGTCGTAGTAGTTGAAGTACGGGTTGGTCAGGTAGATGACGTTCGCGTTGGTGGTCGCGTTGCCGATCGACGTGAGGTTGTTCTGGGAGTAGAACGGCTGGTTCCAGCCGACGCTGACCGAGGTGTCCTCGACGATCTCGCTCCCCTGTGGGGTGGCGCACGCGCTCAGCACGAGCGCGCTCGTCGCGACGATGGCGCCGACGGCACCGATTCGCCTGATCTTCACAAGTTCCTCCTGACGGATGAGGTGAGGGCCCGCAGTCGCGTGCGGGGACGCGAGAACTGCCAGGGACTTCCACCCTTGGATCTGGCGAGCGTACAGCCGCCGATTGCGGCAATCGGGACACTGCCGAGGGGCCCCGGTGATCGTTACCTTTTCGATACTACCCGGTACATCTCACCATTCGATACGGCTTGTCTCAGTCCCGTCGCAGGTCAGCGCACTTGTGCAGGTCATGGGCGCAGAAAACCGTTGACACGGAGCGCCGACGGCGCGGGAACCGCTGTCGCGTCGACCAGAAGGCGCGGAGCGGTCGTGACCGCTTCAGCGGCGCGACGCGAACGGGCATTGCGGGCAGAGGAGATGAAACGGCTCAGGCGGGCGCCCGGAGACGGCCCGCGGCGCGGTCCTGCGGGACCGTCCCGCGCGGGCGGGCACCGCAGTGTGCTAGGGCGGCGCGGACGCTGCGCGGGTCGCGCCGGGCGCTCTACTGTGACCGGATGCACCTGCTCCACATCGCCCACCGGGCCGACTGGCAGGAGTCGCTCCGCGACGGCAGCACCTACGCCGTCTCGACGCGCGGCCGCACGCTGGACGACGTCGGCTACGTCCACGCCTCCTACCCCGAACAGGTGGACGACGTCGCGGGCTTCGTCTACCGCGACGACCCCGAAGAGCTGTGCGTCCTCGTCCTCGAGCCCGCCCTCATCCGCCAGGACGGGGTCCGCGTGGAGCACGAGGACGGTGGAGACGGCGAGCTGTACCCGCACATCTACGGGCCGATCGACCGGTCGTGGGTCGTGGACGTCCGCCCTGCTGGCTTCGACCCGTCGGGGCGCTTCGTGTACTGAGGTCGTGGCCGCGGGCCACGGGGTGCCGCGTGTCGGCGTCGGGCGGCAGGCTGGACTGATGGACGACGACACCAAAGCCGATCTGCACCGCTATCTGCGTAGCGCCCGCGCGGCGCTCGTCTGGAAGCTCGAGGGGCTCTCCGAGCACGACGCGCGGCGCCCGCTCACCCCGACCGGGACCAACCTGCTGGGGCTCGTCCGGCACGTGTCGAGCGTGGACGTCGGCTACTTCGGCGAGTGCTTCGGCCGGCCCTTCGGCGAACCGCTCCCCTGGTTCGACGAGGGCGCCGAGCCCAACGACGACTTCTGGGTGCCGGCGGACGTGACGCGGGCGGAGGTGCTGGGCCTGGCGGAACGCGCCTGGGCGCACTCGGACGCGATGATCGAGGCGCTGCCGCTCGACGCCGTCGGGCACGTGCCGTGGTGGCGCGAGGGCAACCGCGACGTGACGCTGCACCGCCTGCTCGTCCACATGGTCGCCGAGACGCACCGGCACGCGGGGCACGCGGACATCCTGCGCGAGACGATCGACGGCGCCGTGGGCCTGAGCGCCGGGAACGAGAACCTCCCCGGCGTCGACGCCGCGTGGTGGGAGGGCTACCGGGAGCGGGTCGAGCAGGCGGCGCGCGACGCCGCCGGCTGAGGCCGCTCGTCGCAGGTCAGAGGACGGCGCGCAGGGCGGCGGCGAACTCGGTCGGCTTGCCCGTCGGGGGCATCGCCGACCGGGTGTATACATCGAGTGCATACCCGTGGTGTACTCCTATCCATGACGGTCCCCATGGCACTGCTCGCGCTGCTCGACGGGCGACCCGCGCACGGCTTCTCGCTCAAGCGGCGCTACGACGACCTCCTGGGTCACGACCGCGAGCTGCGGTTCGGGCAGGTGTACGCGACACTCGCCCGCCTCGAGCGGGACGGCCTCGCCGACGGCCTCGGGCTCCAGCCCGGCGAGGGCGCGGACCGGAAGGTGTACGCGATCACCGCCGACGGCGTCGCCGAGCTCGACCGGTGGCTCGTCACGCCTCAGCTCCCCGGCGGCCGGCCGGCCGAGCTGTTCACCAAGGTGCTCCTGGCGCTCGTCTCCGGCCGCCCGGCCGAGGCGGTGCTCGACGCCCAGCGCGCGGTGTACCTCGACCGGATGCGCGAGCTCACCCGCGCCCGCGGCGAGGGCGACGCCGTCGACCGGCTCGCCGGGGACTTCGAGATGGCCCATCTGGACGCGGACCTGACGTGGATGGAGGTCGCCGCGGCCCGGCTGGCCGACGTCCGGCGCGGCGTCGCGGCGCTGCTCGAGCGCGACGCGGGGGGCGAGCGACATGTCTGAGCCGAGCGGCGCCACGACGGTGCTGCGGGCCCGCGCGCTGCGCCACTCCTACGGCTCGCACGAGGTCCTCGGGGGCGTCGACCTGGAGATCCGGGCCGGCGAGGTCGTCGCGCTCATGGGCCCCTCGGGCTCCGGCAAGTCGACGCTGCTGCACCTGCTCGCCGGGCTCCTGCGGCCGGCGGCAGGCGAGGTCGAGCTGCTGGGACGGCGCCTCGACGACCTGCCCGAGCGCGAGCGGTCGAGGCGCCGCCTCGAGCACCTCGGGCTCGTCTTCCAGTTCGGCGACCTGGTCCCCGAGCTGACCCTCGTCGAGAACGTGGAGCTGCCCCTGCGGGTGCTCGGCGCGCGCCGGACCGCGGCCCGGCGGCGCGCGCTCGAGCTCCTCGACCTGCTCGGGGTGGCCGAGGTCGCCGATCGGCGGCTCAACGAGGTCTCGGGCGGCCAGGCGCAGCGGGGCGCGGTGGCCCGGGCACTGGTGCACGCCCCGGCCGCGGTGCTCGCGGACGAGCCGACCGGGGCCCTGGACACCGTGACCGGGGAGCACGTCCTGGAGGCTCTGGTCGGGGCGGCGGCGCAGACCGGCGCGGCGGTCCTGCTCGTCACCCACGAGCTCACCGTCGCCTCGTGGGCCGCCCGCGACATCCACCTGCGCGACGGTCTCGTGCACGACCTCCGCGTGCCGAGCGCGGCCGGCCGGCCATGACCCCGCTCGTCGCGCTCGGCGCGCGGCTCGTCCGCGCGGGCGGCGCGCTGCGCGCCTGGTCGGTCG
>JAEZZV010000139.1 GCA_023418375.1 Actinomycetes bacterium
GCTCGGGGCCGCGCAGGCCGCTGGTACGGCCGTCGTGAGCGCGGCCGACCCGGCCTCGGCAGGTGAGGTGCTCGCCGTCCGCGTCGCCGACGGCGCCACGACCGTCCTCACCGACCTGGCCGCGCCGCTGCGCGCGACCGGGCGGTTGAGCGCGCCCGCCGAGATCACCGCGACCGCGCCCGACGGCTACCCGGTGCACGGCTGGCTCACCCTGCCCGACCCCGAGCGGCACGGGGCGGGCCCGTACCCGACGGTGCTGATGATCCACGGCGGCCCGTTCGCGCAGTACACGCACGCGGTGTTCGACGAGGTGCAGACGCTCGCGCACGCGGGCTACGCCGTCGTGCACGGCAACCCGCGCGGCTCCGGCGGCTACGGCGCCTCGCACGGCCGGGCGATCCAGGGCGCGTTCGGCACGGTCGACGCCGACGACGTCCTGGCGCTGCTGGACCACGCGCTCGCGACGACCCCTGCCTTGGACGCCTCGCGCGTCGGCGTCATGGGCGGCTCCTACGGCGGCTACCTCACGGCGTGGCTGACGACGCGGACGCACCGGTTCGCCGGCGCGATCGTCGAGCGCGGCTTCCTCGACCCGGTGAGCTTCGTGGGGTCCAGCGACATCGGCTGGTTCTTCGGCCTGGAGTACCTGGGCGACGCGGCGACGCCGGAGGGGGCGGCGGCGGTCGCCGCGCAGTCGCCGATGGCGCACGTGGGCGACGTGCGGACCCCGACCCTGGTGATCCACTCCGAGCAGGACTGGCGCTGCCCGGTCGAGCAGGGGCAGCGGTGGTTCGTCGAGCTCAAGCGCCGCGGCGTGCCCGCCGAGCTGCTGCTCTTCCCCGGCGAGGGCCACGAGCTGAGCCGCTCCGGGCGGCCGTCGCACCGGCTGCTCCGGTTCGAGCACGTCCTGCGCTGGTGGGCGGTCCGGCTGGCCTGATGGGTGCGGCGCGGGCGCCGCCCCGAGGTGCCGGTGCCTGGCAGCCGACCTAGTCTCGAGAGCTCGGTCCACGAGACGAAGGAGCACCCCATGGCCCACCTGACCGGCACGACCGTCGCGTTCCTGGCCACGAACGGCTTCGAGGACTCCGAGCTCACGAGCCCCTGGCAGGCCGTCGCCGAGCACGGCGCGCAGCCGGTGCTCGTCTCCCCTGAGCAGGGCACCATCACCGGCAAGAACGGCCACGAGCAGGCGGTGGACGAGTCCGTCGCGGGCGCGGACGCCGGGCGCTTCGACGCCCTCGTGCTGCCGGGCGGCGTCGTCAACGGCGACAAGCTGCGGCTGTCCGAGGACGCCGTGCGGTTCGCCCGCGCGTTCTTCGAGCAGGGCAAGCCGGTGGGTGTCATCTGCCACGGCGGCTGGATCCTCACCGACGCCGACGTCGTGCGCGGCCGGACGCTCACGTCCTACCCGAGCCTGCGGACCGACCTGCGCAACGCGGGCGCGACGTGGGTCGACGAGGAGGTCGTCGTCGACTCCGGGCTGGTCTCCAGCCGCACGCCCGACGACCTGCCCGCGTTCAACGCGAAGCTCGTCGAGGAGATCGGCGAGGGCCCGCACGGCGGGCAGCACGCCTGACTCGCGGGACGCGGCGGGCCCGGCCGGCGACTCGATCATGACGGGCGGGCACAGCCCGGCGAACCTACGCTGAGGGGGTGGACGCCGCTGTCCTCGGCACCGCCCTCCGGTGGCTGCTGCCGGTCTCCGACGACGTCGGGCCCGGCTGCGAGCAGGTGACCGACGGGTTCCTCCGCGAGCCCGCCTCGGCCTGGTCCAGCCTCGCGTTCATCCTCGCCGGCGTGCTCATCGAGGTCCTCGCGCGGCGCCGCCGGCGGGCCGACCTGCGCGGCCCGGGCGGCGACGTGGGCGCGGTGGTCGAGCCGCCGTCCGCGACGTACGCGCTGCTCGTCGCGGCGATCGGCGCAGGGTCGGTGGTGCAGCACGGCCCCAACCCCGCCTGGGCCGACCTCGCCCACGACGTGCCGCTGCTCGCGACCGTGGCGCTCATTGCCGCCGACGCCGCCGCCGACCTCGCGCACCAGTCCCGGCGATGGTGGTGGTGGACGCTGCCCACCGCGCTGCTCGTCCCGATCCTGCACTGGCTGCCCGACGCCGGCGACATGGCGCAGGGCGTGGTCGCCGGCGTCGCGGTGCTGCTGAACGTCGAGCGTGCGCGGCGTCAGCCCGCGCTGCGGCGGCCGATCTGGTGGACCGTCGCGCTGCTGGGGGCGGGCGGGCTGCTGCAGCTCGCGTCCCGGCCGGGCAGGCCGCTGTGCTTCCCCGACTCCTCGTGGTGGTACCCGCACGCGGTGTGGCACGTGGTGGTCGCTGCCGCGCTCACGATCCTCGCGGGCGGGCTCGGCCTGCGGCGCGTCGTCAGAACGGCTGGTTCGCCTCCGGCCGCTCGGCCCGTGCACGGCGGCGCAGGTACGCGGCGTCGTCGTTGACGTAGGCGAAGTAGAGGCCGATGAGCACGCCGCCGCCGACGAAGTTGCCGAGCAGCGCGATGGCGACGTTCCCGGCCGCCAGGCCGACGTCGATCCCGTCCCGGAGGCCGACGATGCCGAACAGCACCGTGTTGGCGACGGAGTGCTCGAGGCCCAGGAAGGCGAACACGAAGACCGACATGATCATCGCCAGGCTGCGCGTGAGGTCGTCCTTGATGAGGCCGTTGTAGACCAGCAGCATCGCCACGTTGATCATGAAGTTGCAGAGGATCGCCCGGACGAACAGGTCGCCCCAGCCCGCGGCCGTCTCCAGGTACGCGAGCTTGTGCTCGACCGCCGCGTTCATCTGGTCGCCGACGGCGCCGTCGGTCAGCGTCGAGAAGCGCAGCAGGAGGGCGACGAACGCGCCGCCGAGGATGTTGCCGCCGAAGCAGAGGCCGAGGATCCGCAGCGCCGTGCCCCAGGACGCGCGGCGGTGGTAGGCGCCGACGGCGACGATCATCATGTTCGACGTCAGCAGCTCGGACTTCGTGTAGTAGATGAAGACCAGCGCCCAGCCGAACGTCAGCGCGCCGGCGATCCGCCCGAGCGTCGACAGCGTGCCGTCGCCGACGTGGACGGCGTCGAACGCCGCGACGACGCCGAAGTTCGTCGCGTAGAAGATGCCGATGAGGATGCCCGCCATCGCGGCGCGCTGCAGGTAGCGGGCGGCGAGCCCGCCCGACATCGTCGCCTTGGTCTCCAGGGCCTCGAGCGCGGTGCTGATGAAGACCTTGCCGGGGAACAGCAGGGTGGGGTCGGCGGGCATGTGCACACGGTGACATGCCGGAGGCCGCCCGTGCCGGGCCGTTCGTGCACGCGGACGGGGTCTGGTCACCACCACCCGCGCGTCGTACCGTCGTGCCTTCGCACCGCGACGAAGCGGGTCGCCGCGGTCATCTGCGACGGGGGACGGCCATGCGGGTGTCGGAGGTGCTCAGGCGCAAGGGCGCCACGGTGGTCACGATCGAGCCGGACCGGAGCGTGCGCGACCTGCTCGGGCTGCTCGCCGAGCACGGCATCGGCGCGGTCGTGGTGAGCGGGGACGGCGCGGACGTCGCGGGCATCGTCAGCGAGCGCGACGTCGTCCGGCGGCTGCACCACGACGGCGAGGGGGTCCTGGAGGGGCCGGTCGCCGCGATCATGACCGTCGACGTCCAGGTGTGCGCCCCGCCCGACGACCTCGAGCAGCTCATGGAGACGATGACCGAGCAGCGGATCCGCCACCTGCCCGTCCTCGAGGAGGGCCGGCTGGTGGGGCTGGTGAGCATCGGCGACGTCGTGAAGTACCGGATCTCCGAGGTCCAGGCCGAGCGCGACCAGCTGAGCGCGTACATCACGCGCTGACGGCTGCCGGCCGCGCTCCTGCAGGCCAGTGCCGTGTTAAGCGCATAGGCTCTCGCTCGTCGAGGGGAGCCGACGTGGCCAAGCGCCCGACCGTGTACGACGTGGCCGAGCGGGCCGGCGTCTCGATCGCGACGGTGTCCTTCGCGTTCCGCCAGCCCGGCCGGGTCCGTGAGTCCACGCGCCAGGCCGTGCTCGACGCCGCGCGCGAGCTCGGCTACGTGCCGTCGGCGAGCGCCCGCGGCCTCGCCGAGAGCCGCACCGGCGCGCTCGGCCTCTACTCGTTCGACCTGCTGCTGGAGTCCGACGGTGCCGCGGGTGGGCGGCCCGTGCGCGAGGACCCGGGCCCGTACTTCGCGGGCTCCGACGCCGCCGCCCGCGCGTTCGCCGACGACGCCGACCGGGAGGACTTCCGCGTCTTCCCGCTCTACGTCGACGAGGTGCAGCGCGGGTTCGAGCTCGAGTGCGCGCGGCGCGGCCGGGCCCTGCTCATCGGCAAGGGGCCGCGTGAGGAGGGGCGCGGGATCGTCGACATCGCCAGTCGTGTGGACGGGCTGGCGGTGTTCCCGGGCGCGCGGTCGGCCGAGGTCCTCGAGCAGCTCGCGCGCCGGCTGCCGGTCGTCGCCTTCGCGATGCCGTGGGGCGCGGGCGACCTGCACCACGTACGGGTGGACAACGCCGGCGGGGTGCGGGCGCTCACCGAGCACCTCGTGCGCGAGCACGGCCGCAGGCGGGTGGCGTTCGTCGGGGCCACGGGGGTGACCGACTACGCCGAGCGCTTCGACGGGATGCGCGCCGCGCTGGCCGACCTGGGCCTGCCGGTGCCCGACGGCGTCTGGGACCCGACACCGATCGGCGCGGCCGAGCCGTTCCCCGTGCTGCGCCGCCTGCTGTCGGGCCCTCGGTCGGATCTGCCGGACGCGCTCGTGTGCGCGAGCGACCAGCACGCCCTCGACGTGCTGTGCCTGCTGCGGGACGCCGGCGTGCGCGTGCCCGAGGACGTCGCGGTGACCGGGTTCGACGGTGTGGTCGCGGGCCGGCTGTTCACGCCGAGCCTGACCACGTGCCGGCAGCCGATGGAGGCGATGGGCCGGGTCGCCGTGGACATCCTCACGGCGTCGCTGGACGACCCCGCCGCGCCGCCGGTCGACGTGACGCTCCCGGTCCGGCCGCTGTTCCGCGCGTCCTGCGGCTGCCTGGGCTGACGCCGACGCCGTTCCGGTTGCGGCCGTGAATATTCGTGCCTAGGGTGCCCGGCAGGCGGTTGTTAAGCGCATAGATCTGCGCGGCCCGCCCCGACGGGCTCTCGACGAGGAGGCACGCGATGACACAGCACACGAGACTGGTCCGGCTAGGCATGATGGCGGCGGCGACGGCGCTCGTGCTGGCCGGCTGCGGCCGGGGCGACGGCGACGGCGGCGGCGGGGGCGAGCCCGAGGAGGCGGCGGCCGTCGACGAGGGCGGGGCCAGCGGGACCATCGAGGTCTGGGCCATGGGCACCGAGGGCGAGGCGCTCGGCGACTTCGCGCAGGCGTTCATGGACGAGCACCCCGACATCACGGTGAACGTCACCGCTGTGCCGTGGGACGCGGCGCACGACAAGATCGCCACGGCCATCGCCGGCGGCCAGACCCCCGACGTGTCGATGATCGGCACCACGTGGATGGGCGAGTTCGCCGCCACCGGCGCGCTCGACCCGACGCCGGACCTCATCGACTCCTCGAGCTTCTTCGAGGGTGCCTGGGAGACGACGAACGTCGGCGGCACCAACTACGGCGTGCCCTGGTACGTCGAGACCCGGGTGCTGTACTACCGCACCGACCTGATGCCCGAGGCTCCCGCCGACTGGGACGGCCTGACCGCCGCCGCGCAGGGCGCGATGGGCGCCGGCGCGACCTACGGCATCAACCTCCAGCCTGGCCAGACCGGCGCGTGGCAGACCTTCATGCCCTTCGCCTGGCAGGCCGGCGCCCAGATCACGAACGAGGACGCGACGGAGTTCACGTTCGACACCCCCGAGTTCGTCGAGGCGCTGACGGCGTACCAGTCGTTCTTCACCGAGGGCCTCGCCCCGACCGACCTGCCCCAGGGCTCGCTCGAGCCCGACTTCATGGCCGGGAAGATCGGGTCCTTCGTGTCCGGGCCGTGGCACGTCGGCATCCTGCGGGATCTCGACGAGGCCGGCATGTCGAACGTCGCGCTCGCCCCGCTGCCCGCGGGCGCCGAGCAGGCGAGCTTCATCGGCGGCGCCAACATCGCCGTGTTCAAGGACTCCGAGGCCCGCGACGCCGCCTGGACCTTCGTCGAGTGGCTCAGCCAGCCCGAGACCCAGGTCGCCTGGTACGGCGAGGTCAACGACCTGCCGTCGGTCGCCTCCGCCTGGGACGACCCGGCGATCGCGGACGACGAGTACCTCGGCGTCTTCGGCGAGCAGCTCGAGACGGCGGTGGCCCCGCCCTCCATCCCCACCTGGGAGGAGGTCGCGAGCGTCGTCGACACCGAGCTCGAGCGGCTGTGCAAGTCCGGGGCCGACCCTCAGGAGGTCGCCACGGCCATCCAGCAGCAGGCGTCGTCGATCGGGACCGGGCTGTAGTCGGCCCGCCGACCAGCCGGACGAGGGAGACGACGATGTCCGCCCAGACCGCGGCGCGGCCCGGTGAGCAGGGGACGCCGGGCCGTGCCGCGGCCCCCCCCGGCCGCGGCGCGGGGCCTGGCCACCGCCCCGCCGC
>JAEZZV010000153.1 GCA_023418375.1 Actinomycetes bacterium
GGCTCGCCGCGCTCGCCGACGCCGCGCCCCGGGCGACGACGCTCGTCGTGGGGCGGGGCGGGCACCTGGCCCAGGTGAACGATCCCGGCGAGATCGCCGACGCCGTCGTGCGCCTCGCGGAGCGGAGCCGCGCGTGAGGCCGGTCCCCCCGGAGCCCGGTGCGCTGCGGCGTCTGGGCTGGCGCGCGCAGGACTACAGGTACGTGGTGGCGCGGCAGGCCGCCGGCCTGCGTCCGCGGCGCTCCGTGCCGCCCGTCGCCGCGTCAGCGGAGGAGGGGGCGGCGCCGGTCGTGCTGGTGCCCGGCGTGTACGAGTCGTGGACGTTCCTGCGACCGCTCGGGGCCGTGCTCGCCGCGGCCGGGCACCGGGTGCACGTCCTGCCGACGCTCGGCTACAACAGGGGGCCCGTCCCCGACGCGGCGCGTGCCCTGCGTGCCCTCGTCGCGGCGGAGCAGCTGTCCGGCGTCGTCGTGGTCGCCCACTCCAAGGGTGGCCTCGTCGGCAAGCTGGCGATGACCGCGGACGCCGACGGGTCGCTCGCGGGCATGGTGGCCATCGCCACGCCGTTCGCCGGGTCGCGGTACGCCCGATGGGTCCCGCTGCGCGCGGTCCGCGCGTTCGTGCCCACCGACGCGGTGCTCGTGGCGCTCGCCGCCGAGCGCGCCGTGAACGCGCGGATCGTGTCCGTCTACAGCTGCTTCGACCCGCACATCCCGGAGTGCTGCGCGCTCGAGGGCGCAGCCGCGAACATCGAGCTCACGACGCCCGGGCACTTCCGGCTGCTCGCGGACCCGCGCCTGCCCGGGGTCGTCCTGGAGCAGGTGGCGCGCCTCGCGGTCAGGCCGACTCCCGGATCACCAGCCGCGGGCTGAAGAGCACGGGGTCGTCCGGCACGGGCTCGTCGCGCAGGAGCGCCGCGAGCAGCGTGCCGGCCCGCGCGGCCATGTCGGTCAAGGGCTGCACGACCGTGCTCAGCGGCGGGTTGGTGCTCTCCGCCACCCCGATGTCGTCGAAGCCGAAAACCGCCACGTCGGCCGGGACGGAGAGCCCGCGGGTGGAGACGTGCAGCAGCGCGCCGGAAGCCATGAGGTCGTTCGCGACGAACACGGCGTCCAGGTCGGGCACCCGGTCGAGCAGCCGCTCCATCGCCTCGACCCCGCTGCGGGCTGTGAAGTCGCCGAACTCGACGGCGTCGGCCGGCCGGCCGGCCGCCGCCATCGCGTCGCGCCAGCCGACGAGCCGGTCGAGACCCGCGGTCATGTCGGCCGGGCCCGCGATGGTGCCGATGCGGCGGCTGCCGCGGGCGATGAGGTGCTCGGTGGCGAGCTGCGCGCCGCGGGTGTTGTCGGTGTCGACGTAGTGCACGCCGGCGACGTCGAGCGGGCGCCCGATGAACACCGTGGGCAGCCCCGACGCGACCAGCGCGGAGTTGAGCCCGTCGTCGCGGTGGTGCGAGGCGACGACGGCGCCGTCGACGTGCCCCGTGGTGACGTAGCGCGCCGCCTTGCGTGCGGAAGCCGCGTCGCGCGCCACGAGGAGGACCATCTGCAGGTCCTCAGCCTCGAGCGACATCGACAGCCCGTCGACGATGCCGGCGAAGAACGGGTCGGAGAGCAGGCGCCGGTTCGGCTCGGGCAGGACGAGCGCCACCGAGCCCGTGCGCCGCGTCGCGAGCGAGCGGGCGACCGGGTTCGGCACGAAGTGCAGCTCGGCGATGGCCGCCTCGACCGCGTGCCGGGCCTCAGGGCTGACCAGGTGCCCGCCGTTGATGACCCGCGACGCCGTCGCGCGCGACACCCCGGCCAGTGCGGCGACCTGCCGGATCGTCGGTGCCCCGGAGCGGCCGGTGCGGCCGGCCCGGGGGGGTGCGTCGACCGGCGTTTCCATGGTCACGAACCGACCGTACCTGCCTCGCCGAGGTCGCCCGAGGCAATTACCCGCGCGTACGCCAGGGCGCTCCGCTTGAGGGTCCGCTGCTGGGTGGCGAAGTCCACATGAACCACCCCGAAACGCTTCGCGTACCCGTAGGCCCACTCGAAGTTGTCCAGCAGCGACCACACGAAGTAGCCGCGCACGTCGGCCCCCGCGCTCACGGCGTCCGTCACCGCGCGCAGGTGGTCGAGGACGTAGGCCGTGCGCTCGGCGTCGTCGACCGTGCCGTCGCGCGAGACGACGTCGTCGAACGCGGCGCCGTTCTCGGTGACGTACAGCGGGATGCCGGCCGGGCCCGTGTACTCGCGGTGCAGGTACCCGAGGAGGCGGCGCAGGCCGTCGGGTTGCACCTCCCAGTCCATCGCCGTGCGCGGCAGCCGCCGGGAGACGAGGGTGGACCGGCCCAGGCCGACGTTGGGGTCCGACGTCGGCCTGGTCACCGCGGCCTGGGTGGGCAGTGCCTCGCCCGCCGGGACGTCGTGGGCGCACACCGCGCCGCCGTTGTAGTAGTTGACCCCGAGGAAGTCGACGGGTGCCGCGATCTCGTCCAGGTCGCCGTCGCGCACGGGGATGGTGACGCCGGCGCCCGCGTAGGCCTCGACCGCGTCCGCCGGGTACCGACCGAGCAGGGCCGGCTCGACGAAGACCTCCTGCAGCATCATCTCGCTCCGCCGCGCGAGCACCGCGTCCTCCGGGTGCCACGGGTGCGCCGGGTCGGCCACCGTGCAGTTGACTGTCATGCCGAGCGTGATGTCACGGTCCACGGACCGCAGCGCACGGGCGGACCGACCGTGCGCGAGCAGCAGGTGGTGCATCGCCGAGACCCCGGCCTGCGGGTCCTGCCGGCCGGGGGCGTGCTGGCCGCCGACGTAGCCGAGGAACGCCGAGCACCATGGCTCGTTGAGCGTCGACCAGTGCCGCACGCGGTCGCCGAGGCGGTCGTGCAGCGCGAGCGCGTACTCCGTCATCCGGTCGGCCACGTCACGGTTGGTCCAGCCGCCGAGGTCCTCGAGCCACTGCGGCAGGTCCCAGTGGTACAGGGTCAGCCAGGGCTGGATGCCGCGCGTGAGCAGGCCGTCCACGAGCCGGGAGTAGAAGTCGAGCCCGCGCGGCTCGATCCGCCCCGGCTCGGGCACGATGCGCGGCCACGACGTCGAGAAGCGGTAGGCGGTCAGCCCGAGCCGGACCATGAGGTCCAGGTCCTCCGGCCAGCGGTGGTAGTGGTCGCAGGCGACGTCGCCGTGGTCACCCCTGACGACGGCGCCCGGCACCCGGCAGAACGTGTCCCAGATGGAGGGCGTGCGGCCGTCCTCGGCCGCGCCGCCCTCGATCTGGAACGCCGCGGTCGCCGCCCCCCAGACGAAGCCCGGGGGGAAGGCCGACCGATGGTCGGCCACCTCCGTCTCCGCTGTGGTCACTGCGTTCACCCCTTCACCGCGCCCTGCATGATGCCGGCGACGAGCTGGCGGCCCGCCACGATGAACAGGGCGATGAGCGGGATCACGGAGATGACGACGCCCGCCATGATCAGCGCGATGTCCTTGAAGAAGCCCGCCTGCAGCAGCTGGAGCGCCACGGGGAGCGTCGGGTTCTTCGTGCCCAGCACGATCGAGGGCCAGAAGAAGTTGGTCCACGACGCGATGAACGTGAACAGGCCGAGCATCGCGGCCGCCGGGCGCGCGGCCGGCAGGGCCACGTTCCAGAAGGTGCGGATCATGCTCGCGCCGTCGACGCGGGCGGCCTCGATCAGCTCGTAGGGCAGCGCGGAGTCGAGGTACTGGGTCATCCAGAAGACGCCGAACGCGGTGACCATGCCCGGCAGGATGACGGCCCACAGGCTGCCCACCAGGTCGAGCTCGCGCATGACGATGAACAGCGGCACGACGCCGAGCTGCGTCGGCACGGCCATCGTGGCGATCACGAAGACGAGCAGGGGGCGCCGGCCGCGGAAGCGGAGCTTGGCGAACGAGTAGCCGGCGAGCGTCGCGAACATCACGACGGACACGGCAGTGGCGGTCGAGACGATGATCGAGTTGAGGATCGCCTGCCACAGGTCGATGTCGGCCTCGAGCACGCGCTTGAGGTTCTCGATCAGCTGACCGTCGGGCAGCAGCTGCGGGATCGGGTCCTGGGCGATCTCGGCCGAGGTGGACGACGCGAGCTGCATCGCGAAGTACAGCGGGTAGGCCGAGATGACGATCGCCAGGCCCAGCAGGACGTAGGTGAGCCAGCCAGGCCGCCGCTCGGAGCCGACGCCGCGGCGCCGTGCTGCGCTGCGCGCGGCACCCGCGCCGGCCGTCTGACGGATCATCGGGATCGAGGGGGCGCTCATCGGGCGCTCCTTCCAGCGACGCGCTTCGCCTGACGCGAGGTGCGCAGGGTCGGCTCGGCGGCGATCCGCCGGGTGATCAGGTAGTTGGCGATCGCGAAGATCACGATGACCAGGAACAGCAGCCACGCGACCGCGGCGGCGCGGCCGAGGTTCGTGTTCCGCCAGCCGAGCTCGTACAGGTAGAGCGTGACCGTGAGCCACTGCCGGTCGTTGCCGCCCTGGCCCATCTGGTCGTACATGCGCGGCTCGTCGTAGATCTGCAGGCCGCCGATCGTCGAGGTGATGACGACGAAGAGGATGGTGGGCCGCACCATCGGGATCGTCACCGAGAAGAACTGCCGCAGCCGGGACGCGCCGTCGATGACCGAGGCCTCGTACAGGTCCTGTGGGATGGCCTGCATGGCCGCCAGGAAGATCAGCGTGTTGTAGCCGGTCCAGCGGAAGTTCACCATCGAGGCGATGGCGACGTGGGACCAGAACGGGTCCGAGTGCCAGGCGATCGGGTCCATGCCGACCTGCTGCAGGACCGCGTTGATCATGCCGGAGTCGTCGGCGAACATCTTCGAGAAGACGAGCGTCACGGCGACCGGCGCGACGACGTAGGGCAGCAGCACGCCCATCCGCCAGAACGTCCGCGCGCGCAGGTTCGCGTGCAGCAGCGCGGCGAGGATCAGCGCCATCAGCACCTGGGGCACCGACGACAGCAGGAAGATCGAGATGGTGTTGCGCAGGGCCTTCCAGAAGAACGCCTGGTCCAGCACCGTCGAGAAGTTCTCGAGCCCGACGAACTCGCCCTGGCCGCCGAGCAGGTCCCACTCGTGGAGCGAGACGAAGCCCGTGTAGAGGAGCGGGAAGAGGCCGGTGATCGCGAAGACCACGAAGAACGGCGAGATGTACAGGTAGGGCGAGACCTTCACGTCCCAGCGGCCGAGCGTCTGGCGGAAGCCGATGCGGCGCGGGGGAGCGGACAGGTCGGACGTCGCCGCGGAGCCGCGGTCGCGCCGGGGGCGGGTCGGGGTCTGCGTGGACATGCGGGTCCTTGGGGTGCACGAGCCGCGCGGGGCTCAGGTGGCGGCGCCCGGCGGCGGGGTGCGTGCCGCCGTCGGGCAGGGGTGCGGCCGGGCCGCCGGCAAAGGGGAGCCGACGGCCCGGCCGAGAGTGTCAGAGAGCCTCGACGGCCTCGACCCACTTGGCCCACGACGACGCGGCGTCGTCGGTGCCGTCCACCTCGACGCGGTTGATGGCCTGGGCCATCGCGTCGTTGATCGCGAAGTAGTTCGTGCTCTTGTACGGCGCCACGGTCACGGCGGCGGAGCGCTCGGCCATGATCTCGCCGACAGGGGCGTTGTTGAAGAACTCGTTCGTGATCGCCTTGAGCTCGTCGGACTCCTGCGCCTCGACCTGGCTCGGGAAGTTGCCGGTGGTCTGGAAGGCGACGAGCTGCTGCTCGGGCGCGGTCAGCCAGTCGGCCAGAGCCTTGGCCTCCTCAGGGTGCGCCGACTGCGTCGGGACCGTGAGGAAGGAGCCGCCCCAGTTGCCGCCGCCGCCGGGGAAGACGTTGGCGACGTCCCAGCCGGTGACGCCCTCGGCGTTGCCGGAGATGACGCCGAGCATCCAGGACGGCGCGAGCATGACGGCGAAGCCGTTGGTCTGGAAGGAGTTCGTCCAGTCCTCGCTCCACTGCTGGAGGCCGGCGGAGAGGGCGGTGTGCGCCATGACGGCGTCGTACGCGGCCTTCACGTCAGGGTTGTCGACCGCGATGATCTCCTGCGTGTCGGGGTCCTCGTACGCGACCTCGATCTGGTTCACCAGGCCCTGGTAGATCGCGGCGCCCGAGTCGTAGAACGGGACGCCGGTGCCCGCGGCGGCGAACTGCTCGCCGACGGCGAAGAAGTCGTCCCACGTGGCGTCGTCGCCACCGAAGAGCTCGGCGACGGCCTCGCGGTCCGAGGGCAGGCCCGCGGCCTCGAAGAGGTCGGCGCGGTAGGCGATGGCCTCAGGGCCGATGTCCGTGCCGTAGCCGACGAGCTTGCCGTCGGGCGTCGTGGCCTGGCCGACCTTCCAGTCCTGCCAGCGGCCCTCGACGGAGTCCGAGGCGAGGTCCACGAACTGGTCGGAGTACTGCATGATCTCCGGCATCCAGTCGACCTCGACACCGACGACGTCGGCGAGGCCGGAGCCCGCGGCGAGCGAGGTGTTGAACTGGTCGCGCGCCTCGTTCGAGGTCGCGAACTTGTTGTGCTCGATCGTGATGTTCGGGTGCTCTTCCATGTACTGGTCGAGCAGCGTGTCGTAGCCCCACTCGTTGAACGTGGAGATCGTGAGGGTGATCTCCTCGTCGGTGGTGGTGGTCTCGCCGCCGTCGCCGGCCGGCTCGTCGGTGGCGTCGTCGCTGCCGCCGCCGCACGCGCTCGCCAGGAGCGCGATGGTCGACATGCCGGCGACGAGCGCGAACGCCCGCTTCCTCGTCGTGCGCACTGATGGACTCCTTCGTCTCGTCGACGACGCCGGTGCCTCCCGCGTCGCCTGTGCTGCCGCGACGGGTCTGCCGCCGTCGGCCGTCTGTGCGCACGCGCTGGGACCGCTCTCAGCCATCAGCGGGCGAAGCCCGTCTCCGGGATGAGACCGGTCTCAGTGCGTGTGTGCCAACGGTGGTGCCCGGCTCCGGCCCCTGTCAAACCTCGTAATCGAACTGTGACGTGGGTCGCGCTCCCACCGTGCGCCTCCGCGCCCGTCTGTGCAGGTCAGGGCGCTGCAAGCGGTTACGGCGACGGCGAGGCGTGGCGCGGTTGTGCAACGCTCGCCGCGCGCCCTCGCGGCCTTCGGGTGATCCTCGAAGGGTGCATCCCCTCGTCAGTGCCGCCGCCGGTCACGGGCTGGGCGCCCTCAGCGCCGTGGCCCGTGCGCGCCGCGCCCGACCGCTGCACCCGGTCGGCGTCGTCGTGCCCGCCCGGCTCTTGCGGTCGGGCGCCCCGACCGGTGCGCCCTCCGGGAGCCCCTGGCTCGACGAGCCCGGGGCGGACGACGTCGTCGTGCGGCTCTCGCGGGGCGGGGG
>JAEZZV010000185.1 GCA_023418375.1 Actinomycetes bacterium
CATCCCGCCCGCGCGGGTGGTCGGCCGTGGCACGCTGCGGGCGAACGGGCAGCGAGGGGAGTCGAGTGAGCGGGACGGGACGGCGCACCGCCGGCGGACGGCGCACGGTCGGCGGACGGCGCACCGCCGGCGGACGGAGCCGGGCGTGAGGCGCGACGGTGGTCTGCTCGGCCGGGCGGTGGGGGTGCTCGCCGTCCTGGCGGTGTCGGCCGTCGTCTGGCTGCGCCTCCTGGGCGACGACACCGTCGTCGTGCCCGCGGCGGCCGGGTCGGCTGTCCTGGGTGTCCTCGGGATCGTCGCCGTGGGCGTCGGCGGCGCCCGGTGGCGGGCGGCCTCCCGGGCTGCGGCGGCGCACCGGGCGATCGCCGCCGAGCGCCCCGGGTGGACGCTGCACGAGGTCCGGGCGGGGTCGACGCTCGCGTCGGAGCTGCGCCTCCTGGGCATTGGGGAGCCGGGGATGGACCCGGCGGGCGGCACCCATCTCACGCTCGCGTGGTCGGTCGAGGGCCTCGAGCTGTGGCGCGGCGCCCGTCGCCCCCACCTCGTCGTGTCGCTGCCGTGGTCACAGGTCAGGTCGGTGCGGGAGGGCGTGGCGTCGCTGTCGTCGGCGAGCCGGCCGGCCGTCGTCGTCGCGACGGTGGACGAGGCGGAGCTCGTCGTCGTACCCGCCCGGCGCCCGGCGGCGGCGCGGGGCACGGCGACCGCCCAGGCGACCGGCGCGCTCGTCGGGCATCTGCGGGTCGCACGCAAGACCGGGCCGCCCTCCGACACCTAGGGGTAGGAGGTGGCCGACATGATCGGACGACGGACGGTGCGGCAGAGCGCGCTGGTGGGCGCGGTGGCCGGGGTGCTGGTGCTCGCGCTCGCGGGCTGCCAGACGGGTCGCGCGGACGACGGCGGGGACGCCGGCGCGGGAGGCGGGGGCGACGTGAGCGACACCGACCTGCCCGAGGTCAACGGCGACGGCAGCACGCTGGTGCTCCAGGTGCACAGCGCGGGCGGGTTCGTGCCGTGGGGCTACGACTTCGCCGAGGTCCCGTCGCTCAGCGTGTACGCGGACGGGACGGCGATCGTGCACGGCCCGATGACGCTCGAGTACCCCGGCGAGGCCCTGCCGAACCTCCAGGTGGTCCGGCTGCCCGACGGCGCGCTTCAGGAGATCGTGGCGGCCGCCGCGGCCGCCGACCTGCTCGCGACCGCCCCCGACTACGGGATGCCGGGCATCACCGACCTGCCGACGACGCGGGTCACCATCGCCGTCGGCGGCCAGACGTACGAGCACGCGGCCTACGCGCTGGGCGCCGGCCCGGGCGAGACGTCGGCCGAGGACGAGGGCATGTTCGACGGCACCGAGTCCGGGCTCACCGAGGAGCAGTCGGCGGCCCGGGTCGCGCTGGCGCAGTTCGTGCAGCAGGCGAACGACCTGGTGGGGGCCACCGGCGCGGAGGAGTCCTACGCGATCACGGCGCTGGGCGTCATGGCGATGGCGGTCGAGCCCTCGGCCCAGGTGGACGCCGAGGTCATCGAGCCCGCCCTGGTTCCGTGGCCGGTCCCGGGCGTCGCTCTCGCGGGCGCGGAGCGGTGCGCGCTCGTCGAGGGCGCGGACACCGAGGCGCTGCTCACCACGCTCGCCGACGCCAACCGGCTCACGCAGTTCGAGCAGGACGGCGTCGTCTACGAGGCGTGGTTCCGCCCGCTGCTGCCGCACGAGGCGAGCTGCACGGACCTCGTCGGCTGATCCCTCGCGGGACCGCGCGTGGCGTGAAGGGTTCCTTCCGGTATCCGGGAGGAACCCTTCATCCTGCGCCCTGCTGTCGGACGACCCGCGCTCACAGGAGCGGCAGGACGAGCTCCTTGACCTGCGCCCGGAGGACCTTGCCGAGCATCGAGCGCGGCGTCTCCTCGATGGCCACGATGCGCTTGGGCACCTTGTAGGCCGTGAGCTGGTCCCGGCACCACGTGCGCAGCGCCTCCTCGTCGAGGGTCACGCCCGGCTCGAGCTCGACGGCGGCGACCACCATCTCCCCGCCGCGCTCGAGCGGCTTGCCGATGACGGCGGCGTCGACCACGTCGGGGTGCCCGCGCAGCACGTTCTCGACCTCCGACGGCGAGACGTTGAACCCGCCGGTGATGACGAGCTCCTTGGCACGGTCGACGATCGTCGTGAAGCCGTCGGCGTCGACGGTCACGATGTCGCCCGTGCGCAGCCAGCCGTCCTCGGTGAGGGACTTGGCGGTCTCCTCGGGGTCGTTCCAGTAGCCCGCGAACACCTGGGGGCCGGAGAGGAGCAGCTCGCCCGGTTCACCCTGGGCGACCTCGCGCGTCGGGTCCTCGAGGTCGACGACCTTCATGCGCGTCGACGGGAACGGCACGCCGATGGTGCCCTCGCGCCGCGACGGGTGGAACGGATTGCCGAGCGCGACAGGCGAGGACTCGGTGAGCCCGTACCCCTCGACGAGCAGGCCGCCGGACATCGACTCCCACAGCTCGACCACGTGGTTCGGCAGGTTCATCGCGCCGGAGATGCAGAACCGGCAGGAGCGCAGCGAGACCCCGCGCTCCTTGGCGGCCATCGCGGTGCGCTCGTAGATCGGCGGGACGGCGCAGTAGACGGTGGCCGGTGTGGTCTTCATCGCGTCGAGGACCATGTCGACGTCGAACTTCGGGAAGAGCACGATGAGCGCCTGCTTGAGCACGCCGTAGGTGAGGTACAGCGTCATGCCGAAGCCGTGGAACATCGGCAGGATCGCGTAGAACACCTCCTTCCGGTACTCCGCGCCGTGCATCCACGCCTCGCCCTGGAGGGCGTTGGCGTAGAGGTTGAGGTGCGTGAGCGTCGCACCCTTGGGCCGGCCGGTGGTGCCGGACGTGTACTGGATCGCCGCGAGGTCGCCGACGTCGGGCAGCGGGTGCGCGCGGTCGAGCGGGCCGTGCGTGAGGAGCTCGGACCACGGGATCGTCCCGGGTGCGGCCTCGGTGAGCGACGCGCGGGTCCGGCGCAGGGTCGGCACCGGCAGGCTCAGGGCGAGGCGCTTGACCGTCGGGAACGCCTCGAGCAGGTTGACCGCGACGACGTGCTCGGGGGCGACGTCGGCCGGGAACGCGCGGATCGCGGCCACCGTCTTGTCCCAGGCGATGACGACGCGCGCGTTGTGCGACTCGAACTGGTGCCGCAGCTCGCGCGACGTGTACAGCGGGTTGTGCTCCACGACGACGGCGCCCAGGCGCAGGGCGGCGTAGAACGCCACGACGTGCTGCGGGCAGTTGGGCAGGATGATCGCGACGCGGTCCCCGTGCCGGACGCCGAGCCGGCGCAGGCCCTCGGCCACGCGCGCGACCTGGTCGCCGAGCTCGCGGTACGTCGTCCGCCGGCCGAAGAACTGCAGCGCGGGATGGTCGCCCGCCTCGCGCACGGAGCGGTCGAGCATCGCCGAGAGCGGCTCCGTGGGGAGCTGGATCTCGGCGGGCACGCCCGGCTGGTAGTTCTTCACCCAGGGGGCGGCCGGCGCCGCCCCCGCCTGCTCGGAGACATGATCGGACACGCCTGAGAGCGTACGACCCGCGGTCAGGCCTGGAGCAGGCCCCTCCGGCGCAGCACGGCGGCGGCCGCCGCGCCGAGGCCGAACAGCGCCGCGGCGGCGGCGCCGCGCGTCACCGAGGCGGCGCCGGAGCCGTCGACCCCCGCGATCTCCAGCGAGTACGCGGTGACCGACGTCGCCCCCTCGGGCCCGCCGTACGCCATCGACTCGGTGGCGGCCCGCTCGGAGCCCACCTCCAGCACGGCGTACCGGACGCCGTAGTCGGCGGCGGTCGCCGCGCCGGTGTCGGCGAGCACGGAGGTGCCCTCGTCGGAGAGCTGCTGCGCGCCGTCGACCAGTGCGGGCGCACCCGCCGACGCCTCGCCGAGCCCGTCGGCGAGCTGCTGGGAGCCGGCCGCGGCGTCGTCGAGCCCGTTCGCGAGCTGCCGCGCCCCGGCCCGCAGCTCGCC
>JAEZZV010000228.1 GCA_023418375.1 Actinomycetes bacterium
TCCCAGGGCCGGGGTGCCGCCGGCCCGACGTCGACGTGCGAGCCCGGCACCCACGGCGGCAGGCCCGCCACCTGCTCTCCCGTGAGCGCGTGGCCGGACACCGAGAGCGCGGCGCCCGCGGACGGGCCCAGCAGCGCGTCGAGCGCGGACCGGCACTCGGCCAGCGTCGCCCCGGCGGTCACCTCGACGTCGCCGACCTGGCCCAGGGAGAACCGCACGACGGCCGAGGATGCCGCGGGCCGGGCCGCCCCCCAGGGGCGACCCGGCCCGCATGTGGATCCCTCCCGGTCCACAGCTCACGTCGGTCGGGTGACCGTCACTCCACGGCGAGGGCCTCCACGGGCGAGGTCCGTGCGGCGCTGCGTGCGGGCAGGACCGAGGCGAGCAGCCCCGCCACGATCGCCACCACCAGTGCGACCCCCAGGTCCCGCCACGGCACCTCGAGCGAGACGTCGCCCACGGCCCGCAGCACGGTCACCGACCCGGTCCAGCCGTAGGCGAGGCCGAGCCCGATGCCGAGCACGGCGCCCACCCCGGCGATCAAGCAGCCCTCGAGCGCCAGGGACGTGCGCAGCTGTCGCCGCGACAGCCCGATCGCGCGGAGCGTGGCGGACTCGCGACGACGCTCGATCACGGACAGCGACAAGGTGTTGGCGACGCCGATGAGGGCGATGACGACGGCTGCGGCCAGCAGGCCGAGCACGACCGCCAGCAGGGTGTCGACGATGTCCTCGAACGCGACCCGCTCCAGCGCCGCGCCCATGACCTGGACCGGGACGTCCGACAGCACGCTCTGGACGTCGTCCATCGCGGCGACCACGTCGGCGTCGTCCGCGAGGCGGAGCCAGATCTCGTTCGCCGGCAGGTCGACGCCGATCGCCGCCATGGTCGCCGGCGTCACCACCAGCCCGGCGGGGAAGTCCGTGACGACCGCCGTGCGCACCACCGGCTCCTGGCCGTCGACCCTCAGCGTGATCTGCGCGCCGTCGGTCACCTCGGCCCGGGCGGCGTCGTCCGCACCGACCACGACGGTGTCGTCGGTCAGGCCGGCCGTCTGGTCGGACGCCCGCACGAGGCGAGCCGCGTCGTCGGCGGGCAGCGCCCGCACCTCCAGCCAGCCGAGGTCGCCCCTCTCGTCGCCCCACCCGGTCGTGACCGTGGTGACCCGGCCGACGGCGGCCACCCCCTCGACGTCCGTGAGGCGGTCGGCGACCGCCGCCGTGAGGGCGGGTTCGGCGTCCTGCGGGCCGTCGAGGTACACGTTCGGGTCGGCGACCAGCACGTCCACGGGGAACTGCGAGGCCAGCTCGTTGCCGAGCGTGGCGCGCGAGCTCGCGGCGCCGGTGCTCATCATCGCGACGAGCGTGACGCCGATGAGCAGCGCGGCGCTGGTCGCCGACGTGCGCCGCGGGTTGCGGAGCGTGTTCGCGGCGGCCAGGCGGGCGCTCGGGCCGGTGGCGCCGAGCAGGCCGCCCGCGAGGCTCACGACGCGCGGGATCCACAGCACGGCCCCGACGATCACGCCGACGAAGGACAGCGTGCCGCCGAGGATGCCGATGCCCAGCCCGGCCAGCACGCCGGCCTCCTCGCCCGAGACGACCACGCCGAGGGCGAGCAGGGCGGCGCCGCCAAGGACGAGCAGCGAGGCGAGGACCGCCCGAGCGCGGCTCGTCCGACGCCCGCCGACGGCCTGCTCGGCGGGTCGGAGGGCTTCCAGCGGAGCGACGCGGGTCGCGGCGCGCGCCGGCGAGAGGGCCGCGACGAGCGTCACCACCGTGCCGACGAGCACCGGCACGAGCAGGACGGCCGCCGTCACCGGGACGGTCGCGGGGAGCGGTACGTCCGGGTTGGCGTTCCCGAGCACGACGAGCGTGCCCTGCGCGAGCAGGAGGCCGACCGCGAGCCCGGCCGCCGACGAGGCCAGGCCCAGGAGCGCGGCCTCGACGAGCACGGAGCGGCGGATCTGCCGCTTCTCCGCGCCGACGCAGCGCAGCAGCGCCAGCGTCCGGGTGCGCTGGGCGACGAGCACCTGGAACGTGTTCGCCACGACCAGCGCCGCGACCAGCAGGGCGACGGCCGCGAAGCCCAGGACGATGCCCGTCAGGGCGTCGGCGTCGCCGGTCGCCTGGGCGGCCAGCTCCTCGGCGCGCTCCTGCTTCGTCATGACGTCCGCGGTGGGCACGGTGGCGGACAGGGTGTCGGCGATCGCGGCGCGAGCCGTGTCGACGTCGGTCCCGTCGGCGAGCGCGACGAGCGCCGTCCCGTAGGAGGGGGTGGCGCCGTCGGAGTCCTGCGCCCACCAGCGTGCGGCGTCCTCGGCGACCGCGACGACCGCACCCTCGGACTGCGCGAACGCGCCGGACGGGTCGTCGGTGAGGCCGACGACGGTGAGCTGCTCCGACACGTCGGTCGCCTCGCCGGTCTCCGCGTCCCAGGTCTGGCGGGCCGCGGTCACCTGGTCGCCGACCCCGACCTCCAGACGGTCGGCGAGCGGCTCGGGCAGCGCGACCTCGCCCGAGGCGGTGGGCAGCACGCCGGCGGTGACCGTCTGCGCCTCCAGGCTCGGGTCGGACGCGCGGACCGTGACGGGCGGGTAGGCCCGCTCGCTGCCGGCCCGGAGCTCGGTCCACAGGTCGATCTGGCCGTCGGCCGCCGCGACGCCGTCGACGGCGCGCAGGGCGGCCACGTCGGAGTCGGCGATGCTCTCGGCGAGGACGACGAGGTCGGCGTCCGCGAGCGACGCGGCGATCGCGTCGTAGCTGGTGCGCGTGATGACGTTGCCGGCGACGAGCGTGGCGGCCACGAACGCGGTCCCGATGACGATGGCGATGCCCGCTGAGACGAGCCTCGGCAGGCTGCGGCGCATCTGCGCCAGGGCGAGCCGGATCATCGGACGGCCACCTCGTCGAACGAGCGCAGGGCGTCGAGGCCGGCCAGGACGGACTCGGGCGTCGGGTCGGAGATCTCCCCGGCGATGCGGCCGTCGGCGATGAGCACCACACGGTCGGCGTAGGCCGCTGCGGACGGGTCGTGCGTGACCATGATCACCGTGCGCCCGAGCTCGCGCACCGACCGGCGCAGGAAGCTCAGCACCTGGGCCCCCGCGCGCGAGTCGAGGTTGCCGGTGGGCTCGTCGGCGAAGACGACATCGGGCTTGGCGATGAGCGCACGGGCGATGGCCACGCGCTGCTGCTGGCCGCCGGACAGCTCACTGGGCCGGTGGTCCAGCCGGTCGGTGAGGGCGAGCGTCGTCGTGAGGGTGTCGAACCAGGCGCGGTCGAGCTGGTGCCCGCCGAGGTCCAGGGGCAGCACGATGTTCTGCTCCGCCGTGAACATCGGAAGCAGGTTGAACGACTGGAAGACGAAGCCCACCCGGTCGCGGCGCAGCCGCGTCAGGGCGCGGTCGTCCAGGCCGGTGATCTCGACGTCGCCGATGAACGCACGACCGCGGGTGGCGCTGTCCAGGCCCGCGAGCAGGTGCATGAGCGTCGACTTGCCGGACCCGGACGGGCCCATGATCGCGGTGAACTCACCGGGCGCGAAGTCGATGTCGGCGTCGACCAGGGCCTGGACGGCCGAGGCGCCGGAGCCGTAGACCTTCGTCAGGCCGCGCGCGTGGACGGCGGGCCGGACGGCGCCGGAGCCGGCGTGTGGGGACGTCTGCTGGGCGCTGGGCGGGGCGGGCAGGGACGAGGGCGTGTAGGTCACGGGGATCTCCTTGTCGGTTCGTCCCCGACGCTACGGAGGCCACCCGACCGGCCGCGTCGCGCCCCGGCATGGCATCGGCGACGGCCCCGTCATCCCGTGGTCGGACGAGCGGTCCGCCGCGGTCCGACCGGCGCGTCACGCCCCGGGCGTGACCAGCCCGCTCTCGTACGCGACGACCACGGCCTGGACGCGGTCGCGCACGCCCAGCTTCGCGAGCACGCGCCCGACGTGCGTCTTCACGGTCGCCTCGGCCACGAACAGGTCGGCCGCGATCTCGGTGTTGGACCGGCCACGGGCCATGAGGACGAGGACCTCGCGCTCGCGCTCGGTGAGGTCGGCCAGGCCCGGGTGCTCGCTGTGCTCCTGGAGGTCCGGCAGGCTCGTGACGAGCCGCTCGAGGAGGCGCCGCGTCGCCGACGGCGCGATGACGGCGTCCCCGGCGTGCACGGTCCGGATGGCGGCCAGCATCTCCTCCGGAGGGGCGTCCTTGAGCAGGAACCCGGATGCCCCCGCCTTGATGGCGGACAGCACGTACTCGTCGAGGTCGAAGGTGGTCAGGACGATGACCTTCGGCGGGTGCACCCGGCCGGACGGCGCCTGGTCGGGGGAGGTGAGGCGCGCCGTCGCGGCCAGGCCGTCCAGCTCGGGCATGCGCACGTCCATGAGGACGACGTCCGTCTCGACGACGGCGAGACGCCGCAGGGCCTCCAGCCCGTTGCCCGCCTCGAGCACCACCTCGAGGTCGGGCTGGGAGTCGATGACCATGCGGAAGCCGGCCCGGACCAGCTGCTGGTCGTCGACGAGCGCGACGCGGATCGGCCCCCCGGCCGCCGGCTGGCCCAGGGGTGCGGGGGTGGGGACGTCGGTCACGATGACTCCTGAGCGGTCGGCCCGGCCATGGGGCTCGTGGGCGGGATGGGGATCTCGGCGCGGACGCGGAAGCCGCCGCCGGGCCGGGGGCCGGCGGTCAGCGCCCCGCCCAGCATGGCGGCTCGTTCGCGCATGCCCAGCAGCCCCTGGCCGTGGCCGTCCGAGCCGGCCGCCGCGCCGCGGCCGTCGTCGGAGACCTCGAGCACCAGGGACGCGGCGGTCCACTGCAGCAGCACGGTGACCGTCGGCGTCGGGCCGGCGTGCTTGAGGATGTTCGTGAGCGACTCCTGGCAGATGCGGTAGACGCTCAGGCCGGTCCCGGGCGGCAGGGTCCGGGGCGTGCCCATCCGCACGAGCGAGGCGCGCACGCCGCTGTCGCGCACCTGCGCGACGAGCGTGGCGACGTCGTCGACGCCCGGCTGGGGAGTCAGGTCGCCGGTGCGGGCGGCCACTGCGGGCGGCGGGGGCGTGCCGGGCGCACCCGGTCGGGGACCCGCGA
>JAEZZV010000230.1 GCA_023418375.1 Actinomycetes bacterium
CCCCGGCGCGGGCGGCGGCGTCGGCGGCGTTCTGCGCGAGCTCCACGACGACGCGGTCGCGGTACCAGCCGCGCGCGTGGTCCTCCTCGGCGTTCGCGTCCTCGCGCAGCCGGGCGGGGTTGCCGGACCAGGCGGCCAGCGCCGCGTCACGCAGCGCCGCCGTGCCCAGCGGGTCGTTCATCCGGCGTCCGGCGTCGGACCCTCGCCCTCGTCGTCCTGCGCGGGCTCCGGCTGGGGCTCGGTCTCGGGCTGGGGCTCCGCCTCAGCCTCGGGCTGGGGCTCCGCCTCGGGCTCCCGCTCCGCGGCGAGGTCCTCGCGCACGACGATCTCGAGCTCGGTGTCCACGTGGGGGGCCGGCCAGTCACTGCGGGGGGCCGGCGCGTCGGTCTCCGAGTGCGCGCCGCAGCCGTGGTCCATGCTCACCACGCGCCCGTCGTCGGGCGACCACTCGTTCGCGCACACCCCGAAGACCGTGCGCATCGATCCGGCCAGGAGCACCAGGAACCCGCACGTCGAGCAGGGCTTCTCGGCCGCGACCGCCGCCGGCGACGTCGGCCCGTGCGAGCCGGTGTACCACCGGGTCGCGGCGTCCTCGCGACCGCGACGGGACAGGACCCGCGGGCGCCCGAGGCCCAGCTCCTCGAGGGCGAGGGCGTCGGCGTCGATGTCGCCCGTGGCCTCGTAGCCCTGGTCGAGGCGGTCGTCGTCGGGCAGGTAGGGCAGGACGTCGCCCGCGCCCAGGTCGCCCGGGCGCAGCCGCTCGGCCCACGGGACCCACGCGGGCGCCAGGATCGCGCCCTCGCCGGGCAGCAGGGCGACCTCGTTGACCGTCGGGATCCGCCCGCGCGGCACGCGCGCGAGGGTGACGGTCCACTGCCAGCCGGGGTACCCGGGGGCGGTCGCGGCGAACTGGTGCGCCAGCAGGCGCTCGCCCTCGACGACCGTGCCGAGGTGCTCCCCGACCAGCTCAGGCCCGCCCGCGATCTCCTCCGCCGCCTCGCGCGCGAGGTCGACGGCGGCCCGCAGGACCGGGTCCAGGGTGGGGGCGGCCATCAGGCGTCGAGGTCGTCGGCGACCGCGCGCAGCATCGTCGCGACCTGCGTCGCGCGCTTGCCGTCGGGGTAGCGGCCCCGGCGCAGGTTGGTGCCCACGGCGTCCAGGAGCTTGATGAGGTCCTCCACGATGACCGCCATGTCGTCGGCAGGCTTGCGCTGCGCACGCGCCACGGAGGGAACGGGGTCCAGCACCCGGATCGAGAGCGCCTGCGGGCCACGACGGCCGTCCGCGACGCCGTAGTCCACCCGCGTCCCGGGCTTCGGCGTCGTCACGCCCGCGGGCAGCGCCGACGCGTGCAGGAAGACCTCGCCGCCGTCGTCGCCGGCGATGAAGCCGAAGCCGCGCTCGGCGTCGAACCACTTGACCTTGCCGGTGGGCACGAAGGACCTGCCTCGGTGGAGGCCCGCAGCACAGGCGCGGACCGGGGACGGGACGCGACCAGCCTAACCGAGTGCCGACGAGGCGGGCGGAGCGGGCGCCACGCGGCCGCGGCGAGCCCCCGGGACCGATCGCGGCGGCGCATTCTTCACCCGCACGGACGTGGGATCAAACGGACATACCGGCGTAGCGTGGATACACCAGGCATTCTTCTCAAAACTCGCATCCTGGAGCCATGATGAGCACTGCATCCCCACCGACGCGCGCGCGCGCGGTCAGTCTGCTCGTGGCCGTCCTGCTGTGCCTCGCCGGAAGCGTGGCACTCGGCACCTCGGCAGGAGCGACGGGACACAACGACAACTGCCCAGGCACGACGTTCGCCGATCCCGGCGGCGGGTGGGTCAAGTACGAAAGGCTCGGGCAGGTCACCACGTTCACGTACCCGCAGAAGCCCGGGTACGTCGTCGAGCAGGTCTGCTACAAGGCCTCGACGACCGTGGTCGGCGACGCGCCGGTGACGGGCACCGTCACGTCCCAGGTCTTCAACCGCCACCACATCCGGCAGAACCTCAGCCACGTGTCGGTCAAGTACGTGCCGAGGCCGGTCCCCCCGAAGCCGTGGCCCCTCATCGACATCGACTGGTACCTCGACCCGCCGTCGTGCGAGACGCCGACGGTGCTCGTGGGCAAGGTCGTCACGACCACCGACTGGGTGTTCAACCCGACGGCCTGGGCATGGGAGCAAGGCCAGCCGACCACGTTCGACTGGCGCGTCGAGAAGACACTGACGGCCGAGGAGGTCGCCGCCTGCTGGCCCAAGCCGGAGATCATCACGGACGTCCAGACCTACGACGTGATGCCCTCCTGCGCCACCCCGACCACCCTGGTCGGCACCGTCACGACCACGACCGACTGGGTCTTCGACCCCGTGACGCACGTGTGGTCCGAGATGGAGCCGGTCGTTCTCGACGAGCGGGTCGAGTACAGCCTGACTGAGGCGGAGCTGGCCGCCTGCCAGCCCAAGCCCGACGCGGTCGTCGTGATGGAGTCCTACTCCGCCGCGCCCTCGTGCGAGACACCGACGGTGCTCGCCGGCACCGTCACCACCACCACCGAGTGGGTCTTCGACTCCGAGGCCGGCGAGTGGGTCAAGACCGAGCCGGTCGTCGTCGACGGGCGGACCGGGGTCAGCCTGAGCGCGGAGGAGCTCGCCGCCTGCGGGCAGACGCCGCAGAAGCCGGAGCCGGTCGTGACGGTGCAGTCGTTCTCGGCCGCACCGACCTGCGCCGCCCCGACCGTCCTCGCAGGCACGGTCACGACCACGACCGACTGGGTCCTCGACGCCAACGGCGCCTGGGTGCCCGGCCAGCCGACCGTCGTCGACGGCCGCACGACGGTGGCGCTCAGCGCCGCCGAGCTCCTGGCCTGCCAGCCGACGCAGCCGGTACAGCCGGTACAGCCGGTACAGCCGACACAGCCGAGTGCGCCGACACAGCCGACGCCGGTCGCCCAGACGGCGGTCAGCACCGCGCCACGGGCGCTCGCCCAGACGGGCAGCGGGGCGCTCCTGCCCACGCTGACCGCACTCGGCCTCGTCCTCCTGGGGACGGCGGGCGTCGCCGTGCGTCGCCGCATGCGCGACGCGTGACCCCGTCCCGAGGGGCCCTCGCCCCAGCGCGAGGGCCCCTCGGGGCACGAACGGTACAGGTCACCCTGAACTCCACATTCGGTCCAAACCGGACTATCGTGACGTCACGGACTCCCCCACCGGCGCTGCATCCCCCAGACGCGCACCCCTTCGCCCCGAGAGGCCGACGATGACCCGTCACGTGACGCGCACGGCGCTCGCTCTCATGCTCGCCCTCGGTGCCGCGGGCACCATGGGCACCGCCGCCTCGGCCGAGGCCGGTGGATGCGGAGGCGGTGCCGACTGGACCGTCGTCCGCGACGTGCCCGCGGGCACGACCGAGGTGACGGTCACCGCACCGCAAGGCTCCGGCATCGTCGAGACCTGCGTGTGGGCGGGATCCGCCGCCGAGGTCTACGCGTACGACCCCCCCGCTGCGACCAGCGTCCTCGCGGCGCTCGCCGGGGCGCCCATCGTCGAGTACGGGTACCGCCTCGTCGCGCTCGATCCGGTACCCGCGCCGGCACCCGATCCGGTACCCGCGCCGGCACCGGCACCCGAGCCCACGCCCGCACCCGAGCCCGCACCCGCACCCGCGTCGGCACCCGAGCCGGTCCCCGCAGCCGAGCCCGCGCCAGGG
>JAEZZV010000277.1 GCA_023418375.1 Actinomycetes bacterium
CCCCGGGACCACCGGGGCGGGCCGCCGCACGTCACGCGCGGGGGCCTCACCCGAGCATCAGGACCACGGCCAGTGCCAGCCGCCCTCCCACGGCCACGTCCAGCCGGCGCGGTGCTGGTCGTCGACGAGCACCGCGACCGTCCGGGCCGGCACCGTCACGGTCCCGGTCGCGCGGTCCCAGGTGGTCCCGCGCACGACGTCGTCGCTGCCGTGGCGCTGGACCGAGGACAGGGCGTAGCGGTCGCCCTGGAGCTCGGCGATCGGGATGGAGACCTCGTCGGGCGTGGCGTTGAGGACCACCAGGACGCCGTCGAGGCGCCGGTCGACGTCCCGGCCCACCGTGTCGTCGATCCGCATGACGATCACGCCGGGGTCGGCGTCCGGACCGCTCGTCGGGAACGAGACCTTCTGCTCGATGAGGTCCGCGTCGCCGAGCCGGAACAGGTCGGTCGAGAACCGCAGCTCGAGCAGGTCCTGCGCCGCCTCGGTGGCGGCGGCCACGTCGTCGGCGGTCGGCCGCAGGGCAGGGTCGGCGAGCAGCGGCTGCTGGAACGGCCACTTGGCCTCGTTGTCGCCGGCGGGCGGCAGGCCGTGCCCGAACCCGTTGTCCTCACCCGTCCAGTCCAGGGTGTTGAACCAGTCCCCGGAGTTGTACGAGTTCCGGTCGAGCGACTTGCTGCGGAGCAGGTCCGCGCCCGCGTGCCAGAAGGACGGGGTCTGGGCCAGCGCCGTCGTCGCCAGCGAGAGGGTGTTCATGCGCACGCGCTCGTCCATCGGGGTGTCCGTCGGGAGCTTGAGCGTGAGCGCGTCCCAGAGCGTCTCGTTGTCGTGGGCGTCGACGTAGGTGATGACCTCCTCCGGCGACTCGGCGTACCCGGCAGGCTGCCCGTTGTAGTCGAGCTCGGCGCCCGTCTGGACGACCCCAGCGCTGGTCAGGAACGCGTAGTCGCGCAGGTTGCCGGCCAGGCCGAGGCGGACGAGGTCGGCGGCGTGCCGCGCCCGGGCCAGCTGGGCCGCCTCGTCACCGTTCACCTCCGCTCCGTTCGGGTCGACGTACGCGCCCGAGCCGAAGCCCTGGATCCGCGGGTCCTCGTCGAAGGGGCCGCCGCCGCGGACGGCGTCGCGCAGCCGGTCGCTGAACGTCCCGATGCCGGTCCCGCCGAGCTGGCCCTGCGTGGCCTGCGTGAACAGGCGGTTGTCGGCCACCTCGCCGAAGTTCCAGCCCTCGCCGTAGAGGTAGACGTCCTCACCGTCGACGCCGTCGCGCCACCGGTCGAGCCCGTCGAGCGCCTCGCGGACGGCGAGCATGGTCTCGCGCGAGTGGTGACCCATGAGGTCGAAGCGGAAGCCGTCGACCTTGTAGTCGCGGGCCCAGACGACCACCGAGTCGACCATCATCTTCTCGGCCATGGCGTGCTCGGTCGCCACGTTCTGGCAGCACGTCGAGGTCTCCACGGCCCCGACGGCGTTGAGCCGGTGGTAGTACCCGGGCACCACGCGGTCGAGCACCGACAGCGGCGCCTGCCCGCTCGCCGAGGTGTGGTTGAACACCTGGTCCAGCACCACCTGGAGACCGTCGGCGTGCAGCGCACCGACCATCGTCCGGAACTCCGCGACCCGCGCGCCGCCGTGGGGGTCCACCGCGTACGAGCCCTCGGGCGCCGTCCAGTGCAGCGGGTCGTAGCCCCAGTTGTAGCCGTCGGCGTCGCGCACCTGGTCGATGCACGCCTGCTGCTCCGGCGAGTCCGGCGGGAACGAGGCGAGGTCGCACGGCGGCGTGGCCTGGGCGCTGCGGTCCTCCTCGATCGTGGCGACGTCGAACGTCGGCAGCAGGTGCACGGTGGTCAGGCCGGCGTCGGCCAGGTCGCGCAGGTGCTCACGCCCGTCGGACCGGCGCTGGTCGAACGCGAGGTACGTCCCGCGCAGGTTCTCCGGCACCGTGGCGTCGTTGATCGAGAAGTCCCGCACGTGGAGCTCGTAGATGGTCTGGTCGACCGGCTCGACGTCGGGCTGGCGGGCGAACCGCCACTCCCGCGGCTGAAGGTCGCGGTCGTCCAGGTCCACCAGCACCGAGTGCGTGGAGTTGATGGTCAGCGCCACGGAGTACGGGTCGGTGACCAGGTTCGTCTCGACGGCGTCGGTGGTCGGTGCGTAGACCGTCACCTCGTACAGGTACGCGTCGTCCTTCCACGACCGCGCCCCCGTCACCGTCCAGGAGCCGTCGGCCTGGCGCTCCATGGCCGTCCGCGTCGGCTCGGCCGACAGGTCGGCGTCGGGCCAGCGGAGCAGGGCGACGTCCTGCGCCGTCGGCGCCCAGAGGGCGAGCGTCGGCTTCCCGCCCCTGCCCCACGTCGCGCCGAGGGCGCGGTCCCCGGCGTCGGCGGCCCAGAGGTCGTCGAGCACGCCGGGGATCTGCACGCCGGTCACGGCGGTGAGCTCGTCACCGGAGTACTGCCCGACGATGAGCTCGCCGCGCAGCCACGCCTCGGCGTCGGCCCGGTCCGCGTCCAGGGTCAGGGCGACGTACCCCGCGAGCTGCGGGAAGCGCGCGAGCTGCGCGTCGGTCAGGCCGCCGGCCTGCACAGTGAGCTCGACCTGCTCACCGCCCTCGACGGCGCCGTCGGCCACCTCGAGGGAGGCGTCGGGCGCGTGGTGCAGCCGCCAGGTGAGGTCGGCCGGGTCGGCGTCGCCGACGAGGTCCGCCGGCCAGGCGAGCGTGCCGGCGTCGACCCAGTGCGCCTGCTGCTGGCCGAGGCCGGGCAGCGGCGGGTCGGTGACCTCGATGGTCAGCACGTGCGTGGTCGCGTCGTAGGTGAAGGTCACCGGCTTGCCGCCGGGAGCGCTGAACGGGATGTTCGCGCCGTCGCGCGCCCCGCCCGCGCCATAGTTCTCGGTCCAGCCGAGGTCGTAGGCGACCTTCACCTCGTACGCGCCCGCCGGCAGCGCGGCGGCCGTGTACGTGTAGACCCCGTCGCCGTCCTTGTCCTGCAGCGAGGTGACGACGCACTCGGGCTGCCAGTCGCCCGGGCAGCCGAGCTCGCTCTGGTGCGAGCCCGGCAGCGTGATGAGCCGCCCCTGCGCCGACGACGTGAACCACCTCGTGGCGTCGTCGTAGACGAACGTCACCTCGGCGGGCGCAGCCAGGGAGATCGGGACGTTGGCGCCGCCCGCGACGCCGCCCGCGCCGTAGTTCTCACGCCAGTCGCCTCCGACGGCGATCTTGTACTCCCAGTCGCCGGCGGGGACGGTGAACATCGCGGAGTACACGCCGTTCCCGACGTGCGGCAGGCGGATGGCCTCGCAGGCCGGGTCCCAGTCGCCGCCGCACCCGAGCTCGCTGTCCAGGGTGCCGGGGATCGTCACGAACAGGTCCGTGCGACCACCCGCCGGCTCCTCGGGCTCCTCCGGGAGCGCGCCGTCGACGGCGACGCCGACCGAGCCGTACGTGGACGCGGCGACCGTGGTCCCGGCCGCGTCCACGCTGACGGCGCGGTACTCGACGAGGGCGCCGGCCGGCAGGCCCGCGACGTCGTGGAAGACGCGCGGCGCCGTGGTCTCGGCGGTGCCGAGCGGCGTCCACTCCGACGAGCCGACCATGCGGTACGCGAACGAGGTCTCGGACCAGACGTCGTCGGGCACGTCGGCGCGCACCGGGCTGACGCCCGTCAGCGCCGCGCCCGGCGCCGGGACGTCGACCGCGATGTCCCCCGCGCCCGCCGCGACCGGGGCGTCGGCGAACAGGACGACGGCCGAGAACGCCGGGACCGTCAGCTGGACCGCGCCGTCGGCGTCGGCCGTGACCGCCGCGTGGCCCCCGTAGAGCGGGGCGAAGCCGGCGCCCGGCGTGAGGGTGTCGACCGTGACCGTGGCGGACGAGCCCGCGTTGTTCACGGCCACCAGGTGCTCGACCTTGTCGTCGCGCAGCACGCGTGAGAACGCGTAGACGGAGCCCTCCCCCGCACCGGACACCGGTCGCTCGATCTGCGCGCCCGACTCGAGGGCCGGGGTGGCGTCGCGCAGCGTCGCGAGGGCCGCGATGTGCTCGTACAGCGGCGCGTCGGTGTCGAAC
This sequence comes from Actinomycetes bacterium, assembly GCA_023418375.1. Lineage (GTDB taxonomy): Bacteria > Actinomycetota > Actinomycetes > Actinomycetales > Cellulomonadaceae > Actinotalea. The sequence goes on from JAEZZV010000277.1 coordinate 4,070, forward strand.
CTGTCGACCGAACCGGCGGTCTCGCCCGTGAGCAGCGGCTGGTCGGTGTACTCGGTCACCTGCGAGGCGAACAGGCTCTGCCGGGCGCTCTTGTCCCCGCCCAGGCCGACGAAGCCCTGCTCGTCGCCGTAGTAGACGACCGGCTGGCCGCGTGTCAGGTACATCAGCGAGTGCGCGAGCGCGGACCGCTCCAGGCCGTTGCCGTTCCCGGCGACGAAGGAGCCGATCCGGCCCATGTCGTGGTTGCCGAGGAACGTCGGCAGGGCCGAGGCGCTCGTCGTCGGGGTCGTGTACATGTCGTCGCCGGCGAAGAGGTCCCGCAGCGTCTGGGGGCTGAAGCCGCGCGCGAACGTCGACGCGGCCGACTGGAAGGTGAAGTCGAGCACCGAGTTCATGTCGGTGCGCCGCACGTACGGCGAGAGCTTGGCCGGGTCGGCGTCGTACACCTCGCCGAACATGAAGAAGTCCGGCTTGCCGTTCGCACGGGCGTAGTCGAGGACCTCGGTGGTCCACTCCTCCCAGAACTCGAGGTTCACGTGCTTGACCGTGTCGATGCGGAAGCCGTCGATGCCCAGGTCGATCCAGGCCTGGTAGACGTCCACGAACCCGTCGACGACGCGCGGGTCCTCGGTCATGAGGTCGTCCAGACCGGAGAAGTCGCCGAACGTGGTGGACTCGCCGCTGTAGGTCGAGTTCCCGCGGTTGTGGTACAGCGTCACGTCGTTCAGCCACGCCGGGACCTTGACGTCGGCGTCCTGCGGGTCGACGAGCGGCGTGTACGGGAACGAGGCGACCGGGTCGAGCACCGGGAAGCCGTCCTTGCCCGCGACGGCGCTCGGGTCGAAGGGGGTGACACCGTCGGCCAGGTAGTACGGGCTCGTGGCCTGGTCGATGTAGGAGTACTGGCCCTCGGCGTAGTCGATGACGTCGGCCGTGTGGTTGGTGATGATGTCGAAGTAGACCTTGATGCCCCGGGAGTGGGCGTCGGCGATCAGCGCCTCGAGCTCGGCGTTGGTGCCCAGGTGCGGGTCGATCTGCGTGAAGTCCGTGATCCAGTAGCCGTGGTAGCCGGCGGAGACGTCGGCGGTGCCGGCGCCCTGCACGGGTCGGTTCTTGAACGACGGCGTGAGCCAGATCGCCGTCGTGCCGAGACCCTCGATGTAGTCGAGCTGCGCGCGCAGGCCGGCGAGGTCGCCGCCGTTGTAGAAGCCCTTGTCGGTCGGGTCGAAGCCCGTGGCCAGCCGGTCGCCGGTGAGGCCGCCGGTGTCGTTGGTGGTGTCCGCGTTCTCGAACCGGTCGGTCATGACGAAGTAGAACTGCTCGCCCGAGCCGGGCTGGCGCACCGGCGCGGCGACGAGCGCGTCGTCGGCCGCGACGTACTCCCCCGCCAGGTCCAGCGGCTGGAGCGCGATGCGGTGGGTCGTGTCGTCGTAGACGACGCGCAGGCGAGTGGGACCGGCGACCGCGAGGGGGATGTTGGCGCCGTTCGCCTCGCCACCCGCGCCGTAGTTCTCGGTCCAGGCGTCGTCGAGCGCGATCTTGTACTCGTACGTGTAGCCACCCTGCGGCATGTCGCCCTCGGGCGTCAGCTCGAGCTCGGCGGCGTAGATGCCGGGCGTCGCGGTCTCGGCCAGCTCGGTCTGCGGGCACGCCGGGTCCCAGTCGCTCGCGCACCCCAGCTCGGTCTGGAGGCTGCCGACGAGCGCGGGGCTGCGCCCGTCCGCGCCGGCCGCCGGGGCCGCCGTCGTCGGCAGCAGCGCGACCGCGCCCGTGACGACGAGCGCGAGGACGGTCGCCCCCGCCACCCCCGCGCGTCGCACGCCTTCCCCGGTGTGCCTGCGTGGTGCGTGCGCGCGTGTGGTTGCCGCGGACATGGGACCCCCTCGTCGCCGATGTCTGGTGGGCAGGCGGTGCCGCCCGCCCCTTTTCACCCGGGTGAATGCCGGTGCGCGACTGTAACGTCTTGCAGCAAGATCCAGCAATGGGATGACTGCGCGAGCGCACATCGGGCTGCGCGTGCGGGCCCGGATGCGCAGGATGGATCCCATGGACCACGAGCTCATCGACCTCGAGGACCGCGGCTGGCAGGCGCTGCGCGCCGGTGGCGGCAGCGCGATCGCGTTCTACGACTCCGTGCTGGACACGCGGGTGACGATGCTGCTGCCCGGGGGCCTCGCCATCGCCAGCCGTGCGGCGGCGCTGGAGTCCATGTCGGGCGCGCCGTGGGACGCCTACGACCTCGCCGACCAGGCGGTGCACCAGGTCACCGACGACGTCGCGCTCGTCACCTACTCCGTCAGCGCCCGGCGCGGCGACCTCGCGTACCAGGCGCTCGTCTCGAGCCTGTACGTGCGTCGCCCGGGCGGCTGGCGGCTCGCGTTCCACCAGCAGACGCCGCGCTGACAGCGCGGCGCCGGCGGGCGCACGCCGACGGCGGCGCCGTCGGCCGCCTCAGCCGCCGTCAGCCCGCGAGGTTCGCGGAGAAGAACGCGACGAGGTCGCCGGGGAAGCCCGTATCCAGCGAGTGCCCGCCGGCGAACACGTTCGAGGTCGCGGGGATCCCGTCGTCGGCGAGCAGCCCGAGGAGGTACTCCGAGCCCTCGGGGATCCAGCCGTAGGCGTCGGCCGTCCCGTAGGCGATCCGGATCGCCGCGAGGCGGTCGGGCTGGGCGAGGTAGTCCGCGACCTTGCGCTCGAGGTCGCCGAAGCCCGACTCCCACGCCGCGACGGCGGCCGGGTCCTGGGACTCGAGCGGTGCGGCCGGGTCGATCGGCAGGTGGTGCGGGTACGGCCCCCCCGGGTCCGGGGCGAACGCGGCGCCGTAGGAGGCCCAGGCGCCGTTGTCGGCGAGGAACCCCGTCAGGCCGTCCTCCGGTCGGAACAGGCCCGGCGACGCCGCATAGAGCGCGCCGAAGACGTCGGGGTTCGCCAGGCCGACGTTGATCGTCCCCGAGCCGCCCATCGAGAACCCGGACAGCCCGCGGGAGACCGCCTCGGGGATCGTCCGGTACGTCGCGTCGACGTGCTCGACGACGTCGCGGGTGAGCGCATCCTCGGCGTTCCCCGTCACCGGCGAGTTCGCGTAGAAGGTGTTGCCGATCGAGCTCTCGCCGTCCACCTCGACGACGACGAGCTCGCGCATCCCCTCCTCGGCCATCGCGGCCCAGAGCGCGGGCATGAGGCCGCGCAGACGGCCGATCCGCTCGTCGGCACCCGCAAGGAAGTACACGACGGGGTACCGCTCGTCGGACGCGTCGTAGGACGGCGGGAGGTGCACGAGGATGTCGCGCTCGGCCGGGTCGCCCAGGATGTTGCCGGCGAGCGACGGCGTCGGGACCGTCTCGGCGACCGTCCGGCCCTGGCCGGCCTCCTCGGCGGGCGTCTGGGCTGCGGCCGCCTCCGCGGTCGCCGCGTCCGTGGTCCCGCCCGCTCCGTCGTCGCCGCCGCACCCGCCGAGCACCCCTGCGAGGGCGAGCGCGGCGAGCCCCGCCACCAGAGTCCGACCGGTGCGCACGAACGCCTCCCCTTGTCCCGACGGCGCTGCCGACGCCGTGTCCGACGGCCGACGCTAGACGCCGCCGGACACGGACGGGGCGCCCTCCGGTGACGATCCGGTCACCGGCTCGTCACGATCCGGCTCGTCACGACCCGGCTCGTCGCGATCGGGTTCGTCGCGGGCCGGGCCGGCCGTCAGCCGAGCAGCTCGGCCAGGCGCGTGCGCGCGGCGGCCTCGGCACCGGCGTCGGGCAGGTCGAGGGCGACGGTCTTGTCGCGCGAGGTGACGCCCGTGACCAGCGTGACCTGGCGGCGTCGGAGGCCGAACGCCTCCGAGACGGCTGCGAGCGCCGCCTCCGTGGCCGCACCGTCCACGGCCCGGGCGCCCACGGCGACGACGAGCCGCTCGCCGTGCGCCCCACCGACCCGGGTGCGCGAGGCGCCGGGCCGCACGCGGATGTCCACCTTCACGGGTCCATCCTCCCGCGCGGGGTGGCTAGACCAGACCGAGCTCGCGGACCGCGTCGCGCTCCTCGACGAGCTCGGCGACGGAGGCGTCGATCCGGCCGCGCGAGAACTCATTCAGCTCGAGACCCTGGACGATCTCCCACCGGCCGTCGCGCGAGACCACCGGGTAGGACGACACCAGGCCCTCGGGCACGCCGTACGAGCCGTCGGACACGATGGCAGCCGACGTCCAGTCGCCCTCGGGCGTGCCGTGCACCCACGTGTGGATGTGGTCGATGGCCGCGTTCGCGGCCGACGCCGCCGACGACGCCCCCCGCGCCTCGATGATCGCCGCGCCCCGGCGCGCCACGGTCGGGATGAACGTGTGCTCGACCCAGTGCTGGTCGAGCACCTCGGGGGCCGGGCGGTCGCCGATCGTGGCGTGGAAGATGTCGGGGTACTGCGTCGCCGAGTGGTTGCCCCAGATGGTCACCCGGCGGATCGCGCTGACCGGCATGCCGGTCTTGGTGGCGAGCTGCGACAGGGCCCGGTTGTGGTCCAGGCGGGTCATCGCGGTGAACCGGTCGGCGGGCACGTCCGGCGCGTGCGAGGCCGCGATCAGGGCGTTGGTGTTCGCCGGGTTGCCGACGACGAGCACCCGCACGTCGCTCGCCGCGCCCGCGTTGATGGCCTCGCCCTGCGGCCCGAAGATGCCGCCGTTCGCCTCGAGCAGGTCGCCGCGCTCCATGCCAGGCCCGCGCGGGCGGGCGCCGACCAGAAGGGCGACGCCGACGCCGTCGAACGCCTTGCGGGCGTCGTCGAAGATGTCGACCGACTCGAGCGCCGGGAACGCGCAGTCCGCGAGTTCCATCGCGGTCCCCTCGGCGGCCTTGACCGCCTGCGGGATCTCCAGCAGGCGCAGCCGGACGGGCGTGCCGGCACCCAGCATGGCTCCGGACGCGATCCGGAACAGCAGCGCGTACCCGATCTGGCCGGCTGCACCGGTCACGGTGACGGTGACCGGCGCGGTCTCGGTGGTTCCCGTCATGGTGCTCCTTCGGACGTCGTCGGCCGGTGGGCCCGGGAGGTCGAGCAGGTCAGGCGAGGCGGGCGCCCAGGTTCGTGTCGAGCGCCGCCAGGAACTCCTCGGTGGTCAGCCACGGGGTGTCGCGGCCGACCAGGAGCGCGAGGTCCTTGGTCATGGCCCCGCCCTCGACGGTCGTCACGACCATATCTTCGAGCGTCTCGGCGAAGCCGACCACCTCGGGGGTGCCGTCGAGCTTGCCGCGGTGCGCCAGGCCGCGCGTCCACGCGTAGATCGACGCGATCGGGTTGGTCGAGGTCGGCTGGCCCGCCTGGTGCTGCCGGTAGTGGCGGGTGACCGTGCCGTGCGCGGCCTCGGCCTCGACGGTGCGGCCGTCGGGGGTCATCAGCACGCTCGTCATGAGGCCCAGCGAGCCGAAGCCCTGCGCGACGGTGTCGGACTGCACGTCGCCGTCGTAGTTCTTGCAGGCCCAGACGTAGCCGCCCTCCCACTTCATGGCAGCGGCGACCATGTCGTCGATGAGGCGGTGCTCGTAGGTGATCCCGGCGGCCTCGAACTGCGCCTTGTACTCGGTCTCGTACACGTCGGCGAAGATGTCCTTGAAGGCGCCGTCGTACGCCTTGAGGATCGTGTTCTTGGTCGACAGGTAGACCGGGTAGCCGCGCTGCAGGCCGTAAGCGAACGACGCGCGGGCGAAGTCGCGGATGGACTTCGTGAAGTTGTACATGCCCATCGCGACGCCCCCCTCCTCGGGGAAGCGGATCACCTCGTGCTGGATCGGCTCGGAGCCGTCCTCCGGGGTGAACGTCAACGTGAGCGTGCCGGGGCGGTCGACCTTGAAGTTCGTGGCGCGGTACTGGTCGCCGAACGCGTGGCGGCCGATGACGATCGGCTTGGTCCAGCCGGGCACCAGCCGCGGGATCGTCGAGATGATGATCGGCTCTCGGAAGACGACGCCGCCGAGGATGTTGCGGATGGTCCCGTTCGGGGACAGCCACATCTTCTTCAGGCCGAACTCCGCGACGCGCGCCTCGTCCGGCGTGATGGTGGCGCACTTGACGCCGACGCCGTGCTCCTTGATGGCGTGCGCCGCGTCGACCGTCACCTGGTCGTCGGTGGCGTCGCGGTTCTCGATCGACAGGTCGTAGTAGCGCAGGTCCACGTCGAGGTACGGGTGGATGAGGCGGTCCTTGATGGCCTGCCAGATGATGCGGGTCATCTCGTCGCCGTCGAGCTCGACGACGGGGCCGGCCACCTTGATCTTCGCCATGCGCGTGCTTCTCCCTCGTGTGCTGCCGGCCCGCGGGGGCCGGACGTCCGGCCCAAGATTACTCGACGTCGAGAGATCCTTCCGCCGGGGCGGCCACGCACAGCGCACGCACAGCGGCTCCGGCGTCGGCTCGCCCCGCCGGGTCCACGGCCCCGTGGCATGATCGGGCCCGTCCACCGCTCGCCATGCCGAAGGGACGACCATGTCCTCCGCCCCCGCCCCCGCCTTGCCGACTCCGCCCGGCACCGCCGTCGAGCCGCACCTGCTCGGAGAGGCGGGCGTGACCGAGGCGCCGCAGGTCAGCCTCCTCACGCGCGTCGGCGCCGAGCTGCTCGGCACCTTCGCCCTCGTGCTGACGATCCTCGGCACCGCGCTCTACGGCTCCCTCACCCAGATCGGCACGCTCGGCGTGGCGCTGGCCACCGCGCTGGTGCTCGCCGGGCTCATCGCCGCCTTCGGCCACGTCTCGGGCGGGCACTTCAACCCGGCCGTGAGCCTCGGCGCCGCGCTCGCCGGGCGCGTGTCGTTCCTCGACATGCTGCTGTACTGGGTCGCCCAGGTCGTCGGCGCGCTGCTCGCCGCGCTGGTGCTCGTCGTCGCGATCCCGAAGGGCCTCGCCGGCGTCCTGACCGGCAACACCGAGGCGGGGACCGCCGAGCTCTTCGCCACGGTCGCCAACGGCTGGGGCGAGCAGTCCCCGCTCGGCGTGGCCTCGACCGGGCAGTACGTCTTCGACCTGCGCACCGCCCTGATCATGGAGGTCGTCGCAACCGCGGTCTTCGTGGCCGTCATCCTCGGCGTCACCGGCCGCAAGGCGGCGGCGTCCACCGCCCCGTTCGCGATCGGCGGCACGCTCGGCGCGATGATCCTGGTCACCGCGCTGGTCACCAACGGCGGCCTCAACCCGGCGCGCTCGACGGCCGCGGCGATCTTCGCCGGCGGGGACGCCATCGGCCAGCTCTGGCTCTTCTGGGTGGCCCCGCTCATCGGCGCCGCGATCGTCGGCCTGCTGGTGCTCGCGTTCGCGCCCGCCCCGCCCGCGGCCTACGACGCCGACGCGTACGACCCGGACCTCGACGGCCCGGAGGACGACGTCGTCGTCACCGAGGAGGACGTCGTCGTGGTCACCGAGGACGCCGTCGTCACCACGGACGACGAGCGCGCCTGACCGGCCCCTGGCGGCCGGTCTAGACGTCCCCGGGCGCCTGACCGGCCGCCTGACCCGTCCGTGACACGCTTCCGGTGCCCGAGGAGACACCGGGGGTGAGGGTCAGCGTGGCGATCGCCGCGGCGAGCGCGAGGAGCACCGCGGCGTCCTGCCACGTCGAGCGCACCGCCACGCCCTCGGGACGGCGCCCGCGGCGCAGCACGCGGGCCACGGCGGCCCCGGCCAGGGTGACCACGAGGACCTCGAGCCCCTCGGCCGCGCCCACCAGGTAGGCGGCGCCGACCGCGACGAGCAGCCCGCCGACGACCACCCAGAGCGCGGGTGCCCGGTGCCGCTCCTCCTCCGTCACGTCGGCCAGGTTACCGTTGGCGACGTGCCCGACGACCGCCCGACGCCGCCGTCCTCGGTGGTCGTCGTCGGCGGCGGGCTGGCCGCGGCGGCCGCGGTGGCGGC
>JAEZZV010000292.1 GCA_023418375.1 Actinomycetes bacterium
CCTCGGGGTCGCGCGCCAGCCGCCGGGCGAGCCCGATGTGGCTCTGCGCCGCGCGCGCCGCCGCGTCCGCGACCGCCGGGTCGACGCCGTCGCGCGCGACCAGCAGGGCTGCGACGTCCTCGACCGGGGGCACGCGCAGCACGACCCCGCGGCAGCGGGAACGGATGGTCACCACGACGTCCTGCGGGCTCGGGGCGCACAGCAGCCAGACCGTGCGCGCGGGCGGCTCCTCGATGGCCTTGAGCAGCACGTTCGAGGTGCGCTCCACCATGCGGTCGGCGTCCTCGAGGACGATGACGCGCCAACGGCCCGACGCCGGCGAGCGCTGCGCGACGCCGATGAGGTCGCGGACCTCGGCGATGTTGATGGTGACCTTCTCGGTGGCGACGACGGTGACGTCCGCGTGGGTCCCGCCCATCGTCGTCGTGCAGGCCTGGCAGTACCCGCAGCCGCCCTGCACGCACTGGAGGGCCGCGGCGAAGGCGCGCGCCGCGACCGAACGGCCGGAGCCGGGCGGCCCCGTGAGCAGCCAGGCGTGGGTCATGGCCGCCGGGTCGGCGACGGCGCGCTGCAGCACGGCGACCGCCTCTGGCTGGCCGACGACCGCATCCCAGACGCTCACGCCGGCACCCCGAGGACGGCGGCCAGGCGGTCGCGCACGCGCTCGCCGATGACGTCGGGCGGCTGGGCGGCGTCGAGCACGAGGAAGCGGGCCGGGTCGGCCGTGGCGCGGTCGAGGTAGGCCTGACGCATCCGGGTGTGGAACTCGGCGCCGGCGCGCTCGAGCCGGTCGGGCGCGCCGGTGAGGCGGGCCAGGCCCACGGCGGGGTCGAGGTCGAGCAGCACCGTGAGGTCGGGGAGCAGGCCCTCGACGCCCCAGAGGTTGAGCTTCTCCACGGCGGCGGCGCCCAGGCCCCGGCCGACGCCCTGGTAGGCGACGGAGGAGTCGAGGAACCGGTCGGTGAGCACGACGGCGCCGCGCTCGAGCGCCGGGCGGACCACGGTGGCGACATGGTGCGCGCGGTCCGCGGCGTAGAGGAGCGCCTCGGCCCGCGGCGCGACGTGGTCCCCGTGCAGCACGGCGTTGCGGAGCTCGACGCCGAGCGGGGTGCCGCCCGGCTCGCGCGTCACGACGACCTCGCGCCCGACGCCGGCCAGCCAACCGCGCAGCAGGTCGAGCTGCGTCGACTTGCCGACGCCGTCGCCGCCCTCGAAGGAGACGAAGGTGCCGGCGTGCGCGCGGGGCGCCGGGGCGGCGTCGGGCAGCGGCAGGTCCGGGGGCGGGGTCACGGCGTCAGGCTAGTCGGGCGTGCGGACAGGGCCGGTCGGGCGGCGGGGTACGCCTCACTCGCCCGGGTAGACGACGCCCACCTGGCGGCGGATCTCGTCGAGCGTCGCCATGACCTCGAGCGTGTTGTCGAGGGTGATGACCGGGGACTCCGTCTCGCCGGCGGCGATCCGGCGGGCGACCTCGGCGATCTGGTACTGGAAGCCGCCGTCGACGTTCTTGAAGTAGTCCCAGGTCGAGCCGTCGTTGCGGATGACCGAGAACGAGGTCGGGCGGTAGAAGTCGCTGTCGATCTCGATGCGGCCCTCGCTGCCGAAGATGACGCCGGTCGTGGCGGTCCTGGCCAGCGACGTCGTGTGCAGCGACGCCTGGACGTCGGGGCCGAAGCCGAGCGCCATGCTGATCTGGCCGTCGACGCCCGTCGGGGTCAGCGAGCCGACGGCGGCGACGCGGTCGGGGACGCCGAAGAGATCGTGCGCGAAGCTCACCGGGTAGACGCCCAGGTCGAGCAGGGCGCCGCCCGCGAGCTCCGGGTTGTGGATGCGGTGGCTGGCGGGGCGGTCCGCGAAGGCCTGGCCGTGGTCGGCGATGAAGCCCACGGGCTCGCCGATGTCGCCCCGGCGCACCATCGCGCGCAGCGCCACGACGTGCGGCAGGAACCGCGTCCACATGGCCTCCATGCAGAAGACGCCGGCGGCGCGGGCGGCGTCGACGACCTCCCGGGCCTCGGCGCGGTTGCGCGTGAAGGACTTCTCCACCAGGACGTGCTTGCCCGCCGCGATCGCCATCAGCGCGTGCTCGCGGTGCTCGGAGTGCGGCGAGGCGACGTAGACGGCGTCGACGTGCGGGTCGTTGACCAGCGCCTCGTAGCCCACGTGCACCGTGGGGATGCCGTGCTGGGTCGCGAAGCGCGAGCCGCGGTCCTTGTTGCGGGAGCCGACGGCGACGAGCTGGGCGCGCGTGTACCGGTTGACGGCCGTCGCGAAGACGCCGGCGATGCCGCCCGCGGCCAGGATGCCCCAGCGCAGCGGGGGTGCGGTCCGGGGGTCCGGGGCGTGGAGCGGGTCGAGGGCGGCGGAGGAGGCGGAGGTCGGCGTCGACGTCATGCCGACCAGGCTAGTGCGGGGGGCGGGACGGGCCCACCTCCCGACGGAAGGAGGGCCTAGCCTCGGCGCGTGGGCGCTCGGGTGCTGGTGTGCGGACTGGCGACCCTCGACGTCGTTCAGACGGTCGAGCGGGTGCCGACGGCGAACGAGAAGGTCGTCGCGACCGGGCTGGCCGTCGCGGCGGGCGGGCCGGCCGCGAACGCAGCGGTCACGTGCGCGGCGCTCGGCGTGCCGGCGCGGCTCGTGACGCGCATCGGGGGTGGCGCGCTCGGGGGCCTGGTGCGCGCGGACCTCGTGGGGGCCGGGGTGGAGGTCGTGGACCTCGCCGGACCGGGGGCGAGCCCGCCCGTGTCGACGGTGCTGATCACGCGCGCGACCGGCGAGCGGGCGGTCGTGTCGGTGAACGCGACGGGGACCGGTGCCCGGGCCACGCGAGGCGAGGTGCCTGCGGACGTGTGGGACGGCGTCGGGCTGGTGCTCGTGGACGGGCACCACCTGGACCTCGGCGTGGCCGTGGCGACCGACGCCCGGCGGCGCGGGGTGCCGGTGCTGCTCGACGGCGGGTCGTGGAAGCCGGGGCTCGAGGCACTGCTGGGGCGGGTGGACGTCGCGGTGGTGTCGGCGGACTTCACGGTGCCCGAGGGTGCGCGCGACACCTCGGGCGGCGACGTGCTCGATGCCTCGGGCGGCGACGTGCGCGACGCCTCGGGCGGCGACGTGCTCGACGCGCTGCTGCGGCTGGGGCCGTCGGTGGCGGCACGGTCGGCCGGGGGCGGGCCGATCGAGGTGGCCTCCGCGACGGGCGAGCGGGGGTCGGTGGACGTGCCTGCGGTGACCGTGGTGGACACGCTCGGGGCGGGCGACGTCCTGCACGGCGCGCTGGCAGCGTGGCTGGCGGTGCGAGGACTGACCGTAGGAGCGCGGGCCGTGCGGGTACCCGCAGAAGACGCCCCAGGCGGCGAGCCCGACGACGTCGTCGCCGCGCTGGCGTGGGCGGGGGGCGTCGCGTCGGCGTCGTGCGGCGCAGCGGGAGCGCGGGGCTGGGCGGCGGACAACGCCCTCGTGAGCCGGCTTCGGGCGGAGCTCGGGACCGCCGGCCCCGCAGGTCGCTGACCCGGGTCCTGCGGGCCCGGGCGAGAGGGGAGCGCTCGCTCCCGACGGGGCCGGGACGAGCATCTGCGCAGGTCACACCCCCTGTGGACAACCTGCGTGACGCTCTCGCGTGTCGGTGGTCGCCGATAGTCTGAACTGGTGTTCGAACAGCGCGCCACCGTCGCGGGCCCCGAGGTGTGGCTCGACGTCTGCGTGCCCGGCCCGCGCGTCGAGGACGCGTTCGCGGCCGAGGTCGAGCGCGAGGTCGCGACCGCGGCGGAGTCGGCCGACGCGCGGCGCGAGGCCCTCGGCGGGGCGCCGGGCCCGGAGCTCGCGGCCCTCCTCGCACGGCTGGCGGTGCCGGCCGAGGCGGATGCGGTGCTGCTCGAGGCGGTCGACGCCTTCGACCGGCTCGCCGCCTGGGCCGCCTCGCGCCAGGCGGTCGCGATGAACGAGCTCCGGCGTCGGCGCCAGTCCCAGGGCCGAGCGGCCTTCGTCGCCGACGAGGTCGCGGCACGCCTGGGCACGACGCGCGCGGCAGGGCAGCGGATCGTCGGGGAGGCGATGGGGCTGGAGCAGGTGCCCCAGGTGTGGGACGCGCTCGACCGCGGCGCGGTCGACCCGCGCAAGGCCGCGATGCTCTGCGACGAGATCCTCGCACTCCCGGCGCTGCTGCGGTTCGACGTGGCGTCGGAGGTCGTGCCGCTGGCCGGGGCGCTCACCATCCCCGCCCTGCGCGGCCGGATCCGCCGGCGCGCCCTGGCCGCGGACCCGGAGGCGGCGGGCCGCGCCCACGAGCGGGAGCGGCGCGGGCGCTACGTCTCCCTGGAGCCGGTCCGGGACGGCATGGCCT
>JAEZZV010000341.1 GCA_023418375.1 Actinomycetes bacterium
CGGGCACTCGGCCGAGCGCACCTGGGTCGGCCCCGGCGCCGCCGAGCGCCTGGCGATCCTGCGCCGGACCAGGTCGGTCGCCGTCGTCGGCGCGTCGACCAACCCGGCCCGCGCGAGCTACTTCGTCGCGACGTACCTGCTCGCGTCGTCGGGGTACGACGTGTACTTCGTCAACCCGCGGGCCACCGAGCTGCTCGGGCGCCCCGTCTACCCCTCGCTCACCGCGCTGCCGGTCGTGCCCGACGTCGTCGACGTCTTCCGTCGGCACGACGACCTGCCCACCGTGCTCGAGGAGACCCTCGCGGTCGGCGCGCGCACGCTGTGGCTGCAGCTCGGTTCCTGGCACGAGGAGGTGGCACGCGCGGGCGAGGCGGCCGGCCTCGACGTCGTCATGGACCGGTGCCTGAAGATCGAGCACGCGCGCTTCCACGGTGGTCTGCACCTGGCGGGCTTCGACACGGGCGTCATCAGCTCGCGCCGCCAGCGCACGTGACGGCCCGGGGCGGTCAGTCGTCCGCGCCGGGCCACCAGACGGCGGTCCGTAGGAGCACGCGCGCGTCGTCGCCCGGGCCGGTGAGCGGGCAGCCCTCGGCGCGCAGCCGCCGGACGGCGTCACCCCGGTAGGCGGCGGGCGGCTCGCCCGAGGCGTTCACGACCCGCCACCACGGCACGGCGCCGCCGGCCCGCGCCATCGCCTGACCGACCATGCGCGGACCGCCGCGCCCGAGGCGCTCGCGCAGCACCTCGGCGATCAGGCCGTACGTCGTCGCCCGGCCGGGCGGGACGCGGTCGGCGACGTCGAGCACCGCCTCCACGTACTCCACGTCCACGGCTCAGTCCCGGTGCACGAGGATGAGCGCGCGGTCGTCGTTCTCGCCCGCGCGCACCCCCTTGAGGACGGCGTCCGCGCCGCCACTGCGGGTCGCGACGAAGCGCTCGGCCTCACCCATGAGCCGGTCGATGCCGAGCTCGACGTCGGCGCCGGGCGTCTCCACCAAGCCGTCGGTGTACAGGAGCACCGTGTCACCGGGTGCGAGCACGCCGCGGTGCACGCCGAACCTCGGCGACTCGACGATCCCGAGCGCCGGACCGCCCGCCGTGTCGAGGATCTGGATCAGGCCCGAGCCTGCGTGCAGCTGAAGGGCCGGCGGGTGGCCGGCCGTCGCCACGGTGAACTCCCCCGAGTCGAGCCGGATGGCCAGGTGGACCGCCGTCGCGAAGCCCTCCGGCCAGTCCTGCTCGAGCAGGTACCGGTTCGCCGCCGGCAGGAACCGGTCCGGCGGCATCGTGCCGAGCAGGCCGCCGAACGCACCCGACAGGAGGAGCGAGCGCACGCCCGCGTCCTGGCCCTTGCCCGACACGTCGACCAGGACGAGCTCGAGGAGGTTGCCCGTGCGGCTGCGCGAGGCGACGACGAAGTCCCCGGAGAACGCCTCGCCGTACGCGGAGCGCACGACCGAGTCCACCCGCCACCGGGCCGGCAGCGGCGGGATCCGGCCGTGCGCGACGAGGCGGTCCCGCAGGTCGACGAGCATCAGGTCGCTGGCCGCGCCCTGCAGCCCGAGCCGGTCGCGCGAGCGCACGAACGCGACGGCCGCGAGCACCCCGACCCCGAGGAGGATGAGGTCCCCCGGGGCGAACTCGCCGACGCCCGCGAGCTGGAGGCCGACCACCTGGCCGACGACGACGGCCGCGAGCACGGCCATGCCGGGCAGCCGCAGCACGAACACCCCGAGCAGGACGACGAAGAGCGAGCTCGCCGGCGTGAGCCACGCGGGCCACGCCAGCATGCCGAAACCCACGAGCACCGCGAGGGCCGCGAGGACGGCGGTGGCGACGGTCTGGCGGGCCACCAGGCGTCGGCGCCGCAGGACGTCGCGGACCGCCACCGCCTCCGCCGGGACCGCGCGCCGCTCGCGCCGCGCCCGCCGGCCGGCCTGTGTGCTCACCGCCGCAGGCTATCCCGGCGTTCCCACACGGCGGGCGCGCCCGGCGGCCAAAAGGCGTGCAGCCGCTCCGGTGTCCCGGCACGATGGCGCCCATGACTCCCCTGCCCGACGGGTACACCGCCGTCGACCTCGCCCCCGCTCGCCTGCGCGACGTCCTGTCCATCGACACGTGGGCCTTCCCGACCTCGGTGAGCGAGGAGAAGATGGCCGAGCTGCCCATCGGGCTCCCGTGGGCGCGGTCGGGCGGCGTGGAGGCACCTGACGGCGAGCTCGTCGGCATGTACGGCACCTACCCGTACCGCGCGTTCCCGGTGCCGGGCGCGCGCATCCCGGTCGCGGGCCTCACCTGGGTCGGGGTGCACCCCGGGCACCGGCGTCGGGGCATCCTCCGCGCGATGATCGACCGCCACTTCGCGCAGGCGCGCGAGGCGGGCGAGGCCGTCGCCGCCCTGTTCGCGGCCGAGCCCGCGATCTACGGCCGGTTCGGCTTCGGCCTGGCCTCCCGGGACCTCCGGCTGACGGTGCCGCGCGGCGCGGCCCTGCGCGACGTGCCGGGCGCCGACGCCCTGCGGGTGCGGCTGGAGAAGCTCGACGCCGCCAAGCACGGCCCTGTGCTGCACGCGATCCACAGCGCCGTCGACCGGCCCGGCTGGGCGACGCGCGAGACCGAGGGCACCCTCGAGGCGTCCCTGGCGGACCCCGAGTTCTACCGGGACGGCGCCGAGTCGCTGCGTGTCGCGATCGTCGAGGACGCCGACGGCACGCCCCGCGGGTACGCCAAGTTCCGGCGCAAGGAGGACTGGAAGCCGGAGGGGCCGCGCGGCGTCGTGCGCGTGCGCGAGGCGGTCGCCCAGGACGCGGCCACGGCCCGTGCGCTGTGGGGTGTGCTGCTCGACCTGGACCTGATGGCCAGCGTCGAGGTCGGCCTGCTCGCCCTGGACGACCCGCTGTGGTTCCTGCTGGTGGACCCGCGGGCTGCGCGACCCGCGATCGGCGACAACCTCTGGGTGCGGGTGCTCGACGTGCCCACGGCGCTGGCGCAGCGCCGGTACGCCGCGGCCGTCGACGTCGTGCTCGAGGTGACCGACGCGCTCCTGCCGGACAACGCGGGCCGCTGGCACCTCGTCGGTGGCCCTGACGGCGCGACGGCGACGCGCACCGACGCGGCGGCCGACCTCGCGCTCGACGTGCGCGAGCTCGGGACGGCCTACCTCGGTGGGTTCTCGCTGAGCGCCCTTGCGGGTGCCGGTCTGGTGACCGAGCTGCGACCGGGGTCGCTGCACGCCGCGGCGACGGCCTTCGGCTGGCCGGTCGCACCGGTCTCCTCGTACGTCTGGTGACGAGGCACCGGTGACGCCCGCGCGCGGGCGTCACCGGTGACGGACGTCAGCGGGCGGTGACGTCCGTCAGCGGGCGGCCTCGTACGCCGCGAGCTGGTCGATGCGGCGCTGGTGGCGCGCGTCACCGCTGAACGGCTCGGCGAGGAACGCGTCGACGATCTCGACCGCCTCGTCGACGGAGTGCTGACGACCGCCGACGGCGACGACGTTCGCGTCGTTGTGCTGACGGCCGAGGCGGGCGGTGGTGGTGTTCCACGCGAGCGCCGCACGCACGCCGGTCACCTTGTTCGCGGCGATCTGCTCGCCGTTCCCCGAGCCGCCGATGACGACGCCGAGGCTCCCCGGCTCCGCGACGACCGCCTCGGCGGCGGCGAAGCAGACGCTCGGGTAGTCGTCCTCGGGGTCGTAGGCGTGCGCGCCGTGGTCGGTCACGTCGTGACCGGCCGCCCGCAGGTGCTCGACGAGGTGGGCCTTGAGCTCGAAGCCGGCGTGGTCCGCGGCGATGTGGATGCGCATGGCGCCATCCTGCCGCACCGCGCGAGGCGCCCGGCGGGCCCGTTCAGACCGACTCGCGGCGCGCGAGCTGGGCGGGCAGGATGCGCCGGACCGGTCCGGCCGCCTCGTCGGCGATGAGCTGGAGCAGCACCTCGACCATGAGCTCGCCCATCTCCTCCAGCGGCTGGCGGACGGACGTCATCGGCGGGTTCGCGGTCCTGGCCAGGATCGAGTCGTCGTAGCCGACCACCGAGACGTCCTGGGGCACCCGCCGGCCGCTCGCCGCCAGGACGCGCAGCGCGCCCGTGGCCATGAGGTCCGAGGCGACGAAGACCCCGTCGAGGTCGGGATGGGCGGCGAGGAGACGGGCCATCGCGTTCGCGCCGCCGTCGGCGGTGAAGTTGCCGTATGCGACGGGCGGGGCAGGCAGGTCGTGCTCCGCGAGCACGTCCCGCCAGCCGGCGAGGCGGTCGACGGCGACGCCCATGTCCTGCGGACCCGCGATGGTGCCGACCACACGCCGGCCGGCGGCGACGAGCTCCTCCGTCGCCAGGCGCGCGCCGCCGTAGTTGTCGACGTCCACGTAGGAGTGCGCGTCGGGCTCGTCGACGGGACGGCCGAGGTAGACCACGGGGACGGCGCTGCTGCGCAGCACCCGCGGCAGGTTCGTGCTGTGCGCCTCCACGATGACGAGGGCGCCGTCGACGTGGCTCCCGTCGAGGTACCGGCGCAGGGACGCCTCGTCGGGGCCCGCCAGCAGGAGCACCATCTGCAGCGAGCGCCGGGTGACGGCGGCCGTCGCGCCCCGCAGGGGCTCGGCGAAGAACGAGTGCGGGAGCTCGGCCAGGTCGCGCTCGGTCAGGACGAGGGCGATCGAGTCGTGGCGGCCGCGGGCCAGGGAGCGCGCGGCGTGGTTCGGGCGGTAGCCGAGCTCGGTCGCGGCACGCTGCACCGCGTCGACCGCGGTCGCGCGCACGGTGGGCACACCGTTGAGGACGCGGGATGCCGTCGCCCGGGACACGCCGGCGGCGGCGGCGACGTCCTCCAGGGTCGTGGCGCGGCGCGGGGGCCCGGTCGGTGGCACGCGACCATCGTGTCAGAGACAGCCCGGGCACGGGAGGGTCTGGAGGGTGACTCCAGAGAGCGCTCTCTCGACGTCCGGATCACCCGCCCACCGGACGCGCCGACCATGGCGGAGGCGCGCGCGGGTCGCGTATCGTCCCCTGTGGGATGGGGCCCGAGAGAGCGCTCTCCGGGCGTCCTCCACGTGCGGACGACGCACGGACCGACGGAGGCGGCTGACGGCCGCAGGTGGAAGGCGGCTCCTCATGGCCCTGACGACGACCGACCGAGCGCGGGTGGACGCCCTGCTCGCCGAGATGCCGCTGAGCGCGAAGCTCGCCCAGCTCGTGGGCGCATGGATCGGCATCGACTCGACGACCGGCGCGGTGGCCCCGGCGCAGAACGAGAACATGCCGACCAGCCCCGACTGGGCGACCCTCACGCGCACCGGGCTCGGCCACATCACGCGCCTGTACGGCACGCGGCCGCTGGACCCCACGGACGGGCGCTCGGCGCTGCGCCGCATGCAGGCGGACCTGCGCCGCGAGTCCGGCGTCGGCGCGATCGCCCACGAGGAGTGCCTGACGGGCGTCGCGACGTGGAAGGCCACCACGTTCCCCTCCCCGCCCGCCTACGGCGCGACGTGGGACCCCGAGCTCATCGCCGAGGTCGGCTCCGCCATCGCCGCGTCGATGCGCGCGCTCGAGGTGCACCAGGGCCTCGCGCCGCTCCTCGACGTCGTGACCGACGCGCGGTGGGGTCGCGTCGAGGAGTGCTTCGGCGAGGACCCGTACCTCGTCGGCACCCTCGGGGCCGCGTACGTCCGCGCGCTCGAGGAGGGCGGCGTCGTCGCCACGCTCAAGCACTTCGTGGGTTACCCCGCGTCCCAGGGCGGCCGGAACCTCGGCCCGGTGCACATGGGCCCGCGCGAGCTCACCGAGCTGCTGCTGTACCCGTTCGAGCTGGCGCTGCGCGAGGGCGGGGCCCGCGCCGTCATGCCGTCGTACTCCGAGATCGACGGCGTCCCGGTGCATGGCGACCCGGCGCTGCTGACCACCCTGCTGCGCGAGACGTGGGGCTTCACCGGCACCGTCGTCGCCGACTACTTCGGCGTGAACTTCCTGCAGACCCTGCACGCGGTGACGGACTCCAAGCGCGGCTCCGCCGAGCGCGCGATCCTCGCGGGTCTCGACGTCGAGCTGCCCAACGCCGACTGCTTCCCGGCGCTCGACGCGGCCGACCTCGAGCCCGACGTCATGGCCGCCATCGACCGCTCGGTGCGTCGGGTCCTGGAGCTGAAGGCCGAGCTCGGCCTGTTCGACGAGCCCGGCGAGCAGTCGGACGGGCCCGTCGACCTCAACCCGCCGGCCCATGCCGCGCTCGCCCGCCGGGTCGCCGAGGAGTCGGTGATCCTGCTCGCGAACGACGGTGCGCTCCCCCTGGCGGCCCCGGCGCGGCTCGCGGTCATCGGCCCGAACGCCGACACCGCCGCCGCGCTCCTGGGCGACTACTCGTTCACCAACCACGTCGAGGTGCACCACCCCGACGTCGAGCCCGGTCTCACGATGGCGACGATCCTCGATGCCGTCCGCGCCGAGCTGGACGGCGGCACCCAGATCGTGCACGCCGTCGGCTGCGACGTGCGGGAGCCGGGCCGGGACGGGTTCGCCGAGGCCGTGCGCGCGGCGCAGGGCGCCGACGTCGCGGTCATGGTCATGGGCGACCGGTCCGGCCTCTTCGGCCGCGGCACGGTCGGCGAGGGCTGCGACGTCGAGGACCTCGCCCTGCCAGGTGAGCAGCGGGCGCTCGTCGAGGCCGTCCTGGAGACCGGGACGCCCGTCGTGCTCGTGCTCGTCACGGGGCGGCCGTACGCGATCGACTGGGCCGTCGGCCGCTGCGCCGCCGTCGTGCAGGCATGGTTCCCCGGCCAGGAGGGCGCCTCCGCGGTGGCTGGCGTGCTCTCGGGCCGCATCAACCCGTCGGGCCGCACCACCCTGTCGTTCCCGCGGTCGGCGGGCATGATGCCGACGACGTACCGGCACGTGCGCCTCGCCGGGAAGGTCGACGTCACCAACCTCGACCCCACGCCCGTGTTCGCCTTCGGCCACGGTCTGTCGTACACGACCTTCGAGCGCACCGACCTGCGGACGTCGGCGGCCGAGATCGCGACCGACGGCACCGTCGAGGTGAGCGTGCGCGTGACGAACACCGGCGACCGTGCGGGCGCGGACGTCGTCCAGCTCTACCTGCACGACGTCGTCGCCCCGGTGACGCGCCCGACCGTCGCGCTGCTCGGCTACGCGCGGGTGGAGCTGGCCCCGGGGGAGTCCCGCGAGGTGACCTTCACCGTCGCCGCCGACCGGCTTGCCTGGGTCGGCACGGACCTGACGTGGACCGTGGCGCCGCACCGCGCGTCGCTGTCGATCGGTGCGTCGTCGGCCGACCTGACGCTCACCGCGCCGCTGACCGTGACCGGTCCGGTGCGCGCGCTCGGTCACGACCGGGTGCTGACCACGCCGGTCACCGTCGCCTGACCGCGCGACCGGGCTGCGGCCGGACCCGTCCGGCCGCGGCCCGGTCGCCACGTAGCCTGGGGCCATGACTTCCCCGGCGACGTCCTCCTCCGCCCTGCGCAGCGGCATCGACACCGCATCGTTCGACACGAGCGTGCGCCCCCAGGACGACCTGTTCCGGCACGTGAACGGTCGCTGGCTCGACACCTACGAGATCCCGGCCGACCGCGCCGCCGACGGTGCGACCCGCGAGCTGCACGACCGCGCCGAGGAGCAGGTCCGCGTCATCATCAGCGAGCTGGCGGAGCAGGCGGCGGACGCCGCGATCGACGCCGGCGCCGCCGACGGCGTCGCGCGGACCCCGGCCGCGCAGGTCGGCGCGCTGTTCGCCTCCTTCATGGACACCGACCGCATCGAGGCGCTCGGCCTGGCGCCGATCGCCGACGAGCTCGCGCGCGTCGAGGCCGCCGGCACGCCGGACGAGCTGGTCGCCGTCCTCGGCGAGCTGCAGCGGACCGGCGGGGCCGGCGCGGCGGGCTTCTGGGTGGACAACGACGCGAAGGACCCGGACCGCTACGTCGTCTACCTCTACCAGTCAGGCCTGGGCCTGCCCGACGAGGCGTACTACCGCGAGGACGACTACGCGCAGGTGCGGGCCTCCTACGCACCCCACATCGCCCGCATGCTGCGGCTGTCGGGCCTGACGGACGACGACGCGCAGACGCGGGCCGCGCTCGTCGTCGACCTCGAGACGCGGCTGGCCGCCCACCACTGGGACGTCGTGCGGGACCGCGATGCCGACCTGACCTACAACCCGATGTCCCTTGCCGAGCTCGCCCGGCGCGCGCCCGGGTTCGACTGGGCGGGCTGGGCGCGGGCGCTCGGCGCGCCCGACGGCGCGCTCGACCAGCTCGTCGTGCGCGAGCCGGACTTCGCCGTCGGCCTCGCGGACCTGTGGCAGCAGGTCCCCGCCGAGCAGTGGCGGGCCTGGCTGCGCTACCACCTGGTGACCGCCCGCGCGCCCTTCCTCACCGACGAGCTGGTGCAGGCGAACTTCGACTTCTACGGCCGCACGCTCACGGGCGCACAGGAGCTGCGCGAGCGCTGGAAGCGTG
Source organism: Actinomycetes bacterium (assembly GCA_023418375.1). GTDB lineage: Bacteria > Actinomycetota > Actinomycetes > Actinomycetales > Cellulomonadaceae > Actinotalea. The sequence goes on from JAEZZV010000341.1 coordinate 8,475, forward strand.
GCGTCTCGCTGGTCCAGGGCGCGCTCGGGGAGGCCGTCGGCCAGGAGTACGTGGCGCGCCACTTCCCCCCGACGCACAAGGAGCACATGGTGGCGCTGGTGGCGAACCTCGTCGCCGCGTACCGCGAGTCGATCGAGCAGCTCGACTGGATGGGCGAGGACACCCGCGCCAAGGCACTGGCCAAGCTCGCGGCCTTCCGGCCCAAGATCGGCTACCCGGACCGCTGGAAGTCCTACGAGGGCCTCGAGGTCCGCGCGGACGACCTGGTGGGCAACGTCCGTCGCTCGCACGCCTACGAGCAGGACCGCGAGCTCGCGAAGATCGGCCGCCCCGTCGACCGCGACGAGTGGTTCATGACGCCGCAGACCGTCAACGCCTACTACAACCCGGGGATGAACGAGATCGTCTTCCCCGCGGCGATCCTGCAGCCGCCGTTCTTCGACCCGGACGCGGACGACGCCGTGAACTACGGCGGCATCGGCGCCGTCATCGGGCACGAGATCGGGCACGGCTTCGACGACCAGGGCAGCAAGTACGACGGCGCCGGCCGGCTCGAGGACTGGTGGACCGCCGACGACCGCGCCGAGTTCGACGAGCGCACCCGTGCCCTCGTCGACCAGTACGCCGCCTACTCCCCCGAGCAGCTGGGCGGCAGCCACCGCGTCAACGGTGCACTGACCATCGGCGAGAACATCGGCGACCTCGGCGGCCTGTCGATCGCGCTCCAGGCCTACCGCATCGCGCTCGGTCGGCCGCTCGACGAGGCGCCGGTGCTCGACGGCCTCACCGGGGTCCAGCGCGTCTTCATCGGGTGGGCGCAGGCGTGGCGTGGCAAGGTCCGCGACGAGGAGCTCATCAGGCGGATGGCCACCGACCCCCACTCTCCCAACGAGTTCCGCTGCAACGGCGTCGTCCGGAACCTGGCCGAGTTCCACGAGGCCTTCGACGTGCGGCCGGGCGACGTGCTGCACCTGGCGCCCGGCGAGCGCGTGCGGATCTGGTGAGGGCGACGGCGCCTGCGAGGGCGACGGCGCTCCCGGGCGTGCGTCAGAGGGTCGTGTAGCCCGCCCGGGCCACCGAGAACCCCTCGCCGGTCGGGTCGTGCCGGCAGGTCGCCCCGTTGCGCGAGCTGTAGCAGGTCATCTCGCCGATGGTCGACGCCTGTCCGTACTCCAGCACCGGCGCGTCGTCGGGCCGCGGCGGGACCTCCGGGACGCACGGCTGCGCGGCGCCGTCGGCCGCGGTGACCGTGAAGACGGGCCCGATGACGCCCGTGCACCCGGGCGGCGGGGTCGGCGCCGCGAACGAGTACTGGCCGATGGCGCACGTGGCGGACGTCTCGGTCATCGAGCACCAGATGTTCCCGCTCGGCATGACGAACGCGGCGAGCCCCTGGTTCGTCGGCGGCGATGTCGGCGCGACCACCTCGGGGGTGGTCTCGGGCGCCGCGCCGGTCCCCTCGCCCGGCGCATCACCGGTCGCCGCGGGCTGCGCGGAGGGCCCGTCACCCGAGTCGGCCAGGTGCACGGCGAGGAGCACGAGGAAGATCACGACGAGCACCGCGTCCACCACGAGGAACGTCGTCAGACCGGTCGGCGACAGGGTCAGCCCGCCTCGGCGCTCCTGCGCCCCAGTGCCCGACATCCACCCCTCCCCGACCGATGACCAAGGGCAGCATGGCACGGCCGAACGGGTGATGCGAGACGGGTCCGCACCACCCGGACGGGTGAAGCCTGGCCGCCGTCGCGGCCGTCTGCCGGGCTGGTGCTACCGGGTGGTAGGGGTGCGTGGCAGGATCGCCCGGAACACCCACCGCCCGAGGAGCACACCCGTGCCTGCTGAGAACCTCACGCGCGCCGAGGCCGCCGACCGCGCCGCCGTCGTCCACGTCCGTTCCTACGACGTCACGCTCGACCTGACGACAGGACCGGAGACCTTCGCCTCGACCACCGTCGTGCGGTTCGCCGCGACGGCGGGCGCCGGGACGTTCGTCGACCTCATCGCGCCGACCGTGCACGCCGTGGAGCTCAACGGGCGCGCGCTCGACGTGGCGGAGGTGGTCGCCGACTCGCGCATCGCGCTCGCCGACCTCGCCGAGGACAACGAGCTGCGGGTCGTGGCGGACTGCGCGTACATGACCACCGGCGAGGGCCTGCACCGGTTCGTCGACCCCGTCGACGACGAGGTGTACCTCTACAGCCAGTTCGAGGTCGCCGACAGCCGCCGCGTGTTCGCCGTCTTCGAGCAGCCCGACCTCAAGGCCGAGTTCCGCTTCACGGTGACCGCCCCGGCGCACTGGACGGTCATCTCGAACTCCCCCACCCCGGAGCCGGTCCCCGTCCCGGGCGGGGTCAACCGCAACGGCGGCACGGACGCTGGGGCCGCGACCTGGTCCTTCGACCCGACGCCGCGCCTGTCCAGCTACGTGACGGCGATCGTGGCCGGGCCCTACCACCGCGAGACGGACACCCTGACCAGCCGCGACGGGCGGACGATCCCGCTGGCGGTGCTCTGCCGCGCCTCGCTCGCCGAGCACCTCGACGCCGAGAACATCGTCGACATCACCCGCGCGGGCTTCGCGTTCTACGAGGAGCTGTTCGACCTCGCGTACCCGTTCGCCAAGTACGACCAGATCTTCGTGCCCGAGTTCAACGCGGGCGCGATGGAGAACGCCGGGGCCGTGACGTTCCTCGAGAACTACGTGTTCCGCTCCAAGGTCGCCGAGGCGATGGTCGAGCGCCGCGCGGTGACGATCCTGCACGAGCTCGCGCACATGTGGTTCGGCGACCTGGTCACCATGCGCTGGTGGGACGACCTGTGGCTGAACGAGTCGTTCGCCGAGTACGCCTCGACCCTCGCGACCGCCGAGGCCACCCGCTGGACCTCCGCCTGGACGACGTTCTCGTCGCTGGAGAAGGGCTGGGCGTACCGCCAGGACCAGCTGCCGTCGACGCACCCGATCGCCGCGGACATCCGCGACCTCGAGGACGTCGAGGTGAACTTCGACGGCATCACCTACGCCAAGGGCGCGAGCGTCCTCAAGCAGCTCGTGGCCTGGGTGGGCCAGGAGCAGTTCTTCGCCGGCGTCCGCCAGTACTTCGCGAAGCACGCGTGGGGCAACACCGAGCTGCGCGACCTGCTGACCGAGCTCGAGGCCACCTCCGGCCGCGACCTGTCCGCGTGGTCCGGCCTGTGGCTGGAGCAGTCCGGCGTCACGCTGCTGCGCCCGGAGATCACCTCCGAGGTCGGCGCGGACGGCGTCGAGCGGATCACGGCGCTCGCCGTGCGCCAGGAGGTCCCGGCCACGCACCCCGTGCAGCGGCCGCACCGCCTGGTGGTCGGCGGCTACGACGTCGTCGGGGACCGCCTGGAGCGGGTGCAGCGCGTCGAGCTCGACGTGGACGGCGAGCGCACCGAGGTCCCGCAGCTCGTGGGCGAGAAGCGCCCCGACCTGCTGCTGCTGAACGACGACGACCTCGCGTACGCCAAGGTGCGCCTGGACGAGCGCTCGCTGGCCGCGGCCATCGCGCACCTGGGCGGTTTCACGCAGTCCCTGCCGCGGACCCTCGTGTGGGCGGCCGTCTGGGACGCGACCCGCGACGGCGAGACCCCGGCCCGCGACTACGTGGACCTGGTGCTGGGGAACATCGCGCACGAGACCGACTCGACCGTCGTGCTGGTGCTGCTGCGCCAGCTGCACACGGCGCTGGACCTGTACGTCGCCGCCGAGCACCGCAGCGCGACCGAGGTGGCCGCCGCGGACCGGCTGTGGACGCTCGCCACGGACGCGCCGGCCGGCTCGGACACCCAGCTGCAGCTCGTCAAGGCGTTCGCGCTGCGCGCCTCGACGCCGGAGCAGCTCGACGCCGTCGCGGCGCTGCTGGACGGCGGCACCCGGCTGGACGGGCTGTCGATCGACACCGACCTGCGCTGGGAGCTGCTCGCCTCGCTGGTGACCGGCGGGCGCGCGGGCGAGGCGGAGATCGACGCGCAGCTCGAGGCCGACCCGACCGCGACCGGCCAGCGCGCCGCCGCGGC
>JAEZZV010000009.1 GCA_023418375.1 Actinomycetes bacterium
GGCGAGCAGCAGCGCGACCGCTGCCGCCCGCCCCCTCGTCATGGAGCGAGTATCACGCCCGGGCCCCGCGCGCGGGGTACCGAGCCGCGCGGGCTCAGTACCGGTAGTGCTCGGGCTTGTACGGACCGGCGACGTCGACGCCGATGTACTCCGCCTGCTCCTTGCTGAGCTGCGTGAGCCGGACGCCGAGCGCGTCGAGGTGCAGGCGCGCGACCTTCTCGTCGAGGACCTTGGGCAGGCGGTGCACGCCGAGGGGGTAGGCCTCGGCGTTGCGGAAGAGCTCGATCTGCGCGATGACCTGGTTCGAGAACGAGTTGCTCATGACGAACGACGGGTGGCCCGTCGCGTTGCCAAGGTTGAGCAGGCGCCCCTCGGACAGCACGATGATCGAGCGCGCGGGACGGTCGCCGTCGGCCGGGAACGTCCACTCGTGGACCTGGGGCTTGATCTCGGTCTTCACGACGCCGGGCACGGCGGCCAGGCCGGCCATGTCGATCTCGTTGTCGAAGTGGCCGATGTTCCCGACGACCGCCTTGTCCTTCATGGCGACCATGTGCTCGACGCGGATGACGTCCTTGTTGCCGGTCGTCGTGATGAAGAAGTCGGCCTCCTCCAGGACGTCCTCGAGGCGCGCGACCTCGTAGCCGTCCATCGCCGCCTGCAGGGCGCAGATCGGGTCGATCTCGGAGACGATGACCCGCGCGCCCTGGCCGCGCAGCGACTCCGCGGCGCCCTTGCCCACGTCGCCGTAGCCCGCGACGAAGGCCACCTTGCCGCCGATCAGGACGTCGGTGGCGCGGTTGATGCCGTCGGGCAGCGAGTGCCGGATGCCGTACTTGTTGTCGAACTTGCTCTTGGTCACCGAGTCGTTGACGTTGATCGCGGTGAAGAGCAGGCGCCCCTCCTCCGCGAGCTGGTAGAGGCGGTGCACGCCCGTCGTCGTCTCCTCGCTGACGCCGCCGATGCCCTGGGCGATCCGTGTCCAGCGCTGCGGGTCGACCGGCAGGGACCGGCGCAGGACGCCGAGGATCACGTTGTACTCGTGGCTGTAGCCGGGGTCGCCAGGGGTGAGGTCGGCCGGGACCGCGCCGGCCGCCTCGACGTCCACGCCGAGGTGCACGAGCAGCGTCGCGTCACCGCCGTCGTCGAGGATCATCGTCGGGCCCTCGCCCGGCCACAGCAGGATCTGCTCGGTGCAGTCCCAGTACTCCTCGAGGGTCTCGCCCTTCCAGGCGAACACGGGGACGCCCTGGGGGTCCTCCGGGGTGCCGTTCGGGCCGACGGCGACCGCAGCCGCCGCCTCGTCCTGCGTGGAGAAGATGTTGCACGACGCCCAGCGCACCTCGGCCCCGAGGGCGACGAGCGTCTCGATGAGGACAGCGGTCTGGACGGTCATGTGCAGGGAGCCGGCGATGCGGGCCCCGGCGAGCGGCTGGGTGGCCGCGTACTCGGCGCGCAGGGCCATCAGGCCCGGCATCTCGTGCTCGGCGAGCCGGATCTGGTGGCGGCCGGCGGCGGCCAGGGACAGGTCACGGACCTTGAAGCGACCGGGGACCTCGTCGAAGTGCTGAGCGGACATGCTTCACCTCGGATGGGACGGCGCGGCAGGGCGCGCAGGACAGGGGCAGACGGCTCGGGCGCGCGAGGTCGTGCGTCGCGTGCGGGTCCGCCTTCGCCCGGCGCGGCCCCTCCGGGCCGACGGCATCACCTGCGCCAAGCACGACCATCGTACGTGACGTGCCCGACGCCGTCGCGGGTCACCTTCCACGCGAGCCGCGCCGCACCCGGACGTTCCGGGCGCGTCCCACGAAGATCACCCGGTCCAGCCCGGGTGTGAGCGCAAGCCCTCGGGGATCAGGCCCCGGCCGGCGCCGACCGCCGCAGGTCGGGCTCGAGGTAGATCAGGCTCGCGAGCGGCACGGCCGCCCGCACCCGCGCCTCGGCGTCGTCGATGGCGGTCGCGACGTCGGCCGCCGTAGCCGCGTCCGGCACCTCGATCTTGGCCGCCACCAGCAGGTCGTCCGGCCCGAGGTACTCGGTGCGCAGGTGGATCACCGACGTCACGCCCGCGCCGACCAGGGCCGCCCGGATCGCCTCCGCCTGCTCGGGCGTCGCCCCCTCGCCGAGGATGAGCGAGCCCGTCTCACGCGCCAGGATCACCGCGACCGCGATGAGCAGCGCGCCGATGGCCGCCGACCCGACGGCGTCCCACCGGCCGTCACCCGTGGCCAGCGTCAGCGAGACGCCAGCGAGCGCGAAGGTGAGGCCCAGGAGCGCCGCGGTGTCCTCGAGCAGGACCACGGGGAGCTCGGGCGCCCGGCTGCGCCTGATGAACTGCGCCCACGTGAGGTCGCCGCGGGACGGCCGGGCCTCGTGGACGGCGGTCCGCAGCGAGAAGCTCTCCATCCCGATGGCGGCGACCAGCACCGCGATCGGCACCCACTGCCAGCTGTCGATGGGGTGCGGCTCGCGCCACTTCTCGTACGCCTCGAACATCGCGAAGAGGCCGCCGAGCGTGAAGAGCACGACCGCGACGAGGAACGCGTAGAAGTACCGCGCGCGCCCGTAGCCGAACGGGTGCGACTCGTCCGGCGACCGACGCGCGCGGTTCCCGCCGAACAGGAGGAGGAGCTGGTTGCCGGAGTCGGCGACCGAGTGCACCGCCTCCGCCAGCATCGACGACGAGCGCGTCAGGGCGAACGCCACGAACTTCGTGGCGGCGATGCCCAGGTTCGCGGCCAGCGCGGCGAAGATGGCCTTCCGGCCGCCCTCGGTGCTCATCGGGTGCTCATCGGGTGCTCATCACACCGTGCCGCCGGCCGGGTACGCCTCGTCGACGAGCAGCACCGGGATGCCGTCCCGCACCGGGTAGGCCAGCGCGCACGCCTCACCGGTGCAGACCAGCTCCGGTGCGCCGTCCGGCCGCACGCCGTCGGCGAGCGGGGAGCCGCACGCGGGGCAGCGCAGGATCTCCCGCGCCCACTGCGGCAGGGCGTCGCTCACGCCTAGTCCTCCCCGTCCTGGCGGACCAGGGCCAGGACGTCGTCGCGCACCTTCTCCATGACGTCCGCGTCGGCCGCCTCGACGTTGAGCCGCAGCAGCGGCTCGGTGTTCGATGCCCGCAGGTTGAACCACCAGCGCGGCTGGCCGTCCCAGTGGCTGATGGTCAGGCCGTCGAGCTCGTCGACGGTCACCGGACCGGCCTCCTCGCGAGTGACGTAGGCGTCCACGACACGCTGGCGCGCCGCGGGCACGTCCGACACCCGGGAGTTGATCTCACCGCTCGCGACGTAGGGCTCGTAGGCCTCCGCGAGCTCCGACAGCACCGCGCCGGAGCCGTCCGCGCGTCGGGCCCCGCCCAGGGCCGCCAGGACGTGCATCGCCGCGAGCATGCCCGTGTCGGCGAAGAAGAAGTCGCGGAAGTAGTAGTGCGCGCTGTGCTCGCCGCCGAACACCGCGTCGTGCTCGGCCATCTGCGCCTTGATGAACGAGTGGCCGACGCGCGTGCGCACCACGGTGGCGCCCGCCGCCTCGAGCAGGTCCGGCACCGCGGCCGAGGTGATGAGGTTGCGGATCACGGTCGGCGTACGACCGGCGGCGCGCTCCCGCGCCACCTCCCGCAGGCCGACCAGCGCGGTGATCGCGGACGGGCTGACCGGCTCGCCGCGCTCGTCGATGACGAAGCACCTGTCGGCGTCGCCGTCGAACGCCAGACCGATGTCCGCGCCGTGCTCGACGACGGCGGCCTGCAGGTCGCGCAGGTTCGACGGCTCGAGCGGGTTCGCCTCGTGGTTGGGGAAGGAGCCGTCCAGCTCGAAGTAGAGCGGCACGACGTCGAGCGGGAGCGTCGGCAGGCCGGCGGCCTCCCCCAGGACGGCCGGCGCCGTGAGCCCGGCCATGCCGTTGCCCGCGTCGACGACCACCTTCAGGGGCCGGATCCCGCTCAGGTCCACGAGCCCGCGCAGGAACGCCGCGTACTCGGCGAGCATCTCGTGGTCGCTCACGGTGCCCGGGGTCTCGACCGGCGTCGGCAGCCCCTCGTCGAGGTACGTCTCCGCGAGGCGGCGGATGTCCGTCAGGCCCGTGTCCTGACCCACCGGCCGCGCGCCCGCGTGGCACATCTTGATGCCGTTGTACTCGGCCGGGTTGTGGCTCGCTGTGAACATCGCGCCGGGCAGGCCCATCGCCCCCGACGCGTGGTACAGCCCGTCGGTCGAGCAGAGCCCGATCCGCACGACGTCGATCCCCCGGCTGGTGACCCCCTCCGCGAACGCCGCGACGAGCTCCGGCCCCGACGGGCGCATGTCCTGCCCGATGACGACGCGCGGTCCGCCCACGACGTCGGCGAACGCGGCGCCGATGGCGCGCGCCACCTCGGGCGAGAACGGCTCGGGCGTCACGCCGCGCACGTCGTAGGCCTTGATCAGGGATGCCAGGGAAGTCATGCCCGGCAGCCTACTGACCGGCCGCCGCGCCCCGGGAATCCGACCACGGTCGGCGGGTGGCTCCGGCGCCCGCGCAGGCGGACGACCGAGCCCTCAGTGCCGCCTCGCCGACCGCCGCAGCACCACGTCGATCGGTGCGGTGCGCCACGTTCCGTCCGGCATCGGCAGCAGCCACTCGCGCGTCTCGCAGGCGTTGCACGAGATGAACGTGACCTCGGTGCCGTCCGCCAGCACCATGGGTACGCGCGTGAGGTTCTCACCGCCGCACGAGGCGCACATACGCGGCGTGCGACCGACGTCGGGGCTCTCCTCGGGCACGGTCAGGACCCTTCGCCGGGCAGGACCCGCAGGTGGCCACGCCGCAGCCCGTCACCGTTGTCGACGGGCGCCGTCGCCGCGGGCCGCGGCCGGCCTGCCTCGCGCACGGCCTCCGCGAGCGCGACCAGGTCGTCCGGCGTCGGGCCCGTCGGCACGAACTCGGGGGTGAGCCGCACGACCTCCCAGCCACGGGGGGCCGTGAGCCGACCTGCGTGCTCGCTGCACAGGTCGTAGGAGTGGGGCTCGGCCAGCTGTGCGAGGGGCCCCAGGACCGCCGTGGAGTCGGAGTAGACGTACGTCAGGGTCGCCACCGCTGGGTTGCCGCAGGCGCTGCGGGAGCACTGACGTCCGGACCTCACGACGTGAGGCTACCTGGCGCCGCCGACGTCGGGCCTCCCCGCCACGCCGCCGCCCGGCGCGCACAGGTCGGGCCGGCGTCACGGACGTACAGTGGCGGCGTGAGAGGCCCCCGACCACCCGCCGTCCGGACCGCCGTCGCCCGCCGACGCGACCGGCGCGGCCGCGGCTTGCGTGGGCCCGTCATCCCCCCGACGCTGCCCGCCTACCGGACCCGCGCCGAGCGGTTCGACGACCACGTCCTGGACGCCGTCGAGCGCCTCGAGCGGCGCTGGGCGCGCCAGCTCGCGGGTGCCGAGTTCGCCGTCGAGGAGGTGCCCCCGTCCGCGCCGGCCCCCTGGGAGCACGGCGGGGTGCCGATGGGTCGCTACTTCCCCGCCGACGCGGGCCTCCCGCCGCGCATCGTCGTCTACCGCCGCCCGGTCGAGGCGCGGGCCACGGACGAGGCGGACCTGGCCGACCTGGTGCAGGAGGTCGTCGTCGAGCAGGTCGCGCACCTGCTCGGACGCCGGCCCGAGGAGGTCGACCCGCGCTACCGGCCGTGAGACCACGGCTAGGGTGCAGGGCGTGAGCCCCGACCGACCTCCCGTGCGCGTGGTGTGCGTGACCTTCCACCCGCAGCTGAGCGAGCTCACCGCCTTCGCGACCTCGCTCCGGCGGGCCACGACAACCGAGGTCGAGCTCGTCATCGTCGACAACGGCTCCGACCAGACGGTCACCGAGCAGGTCGCGCGCGAGCAGGACGCGCGGCTCGTCGTCCCCGGCCGGAACCTGGGCTACGGGGCGGCCGCGAACCTCGGGGTGCAGGACGCGACGCAGCCGTGGCTCGTCGTCGCGAACCAGGACATCGTCTGGCACGACGGCGCGCTGGACGCGCTCCTCGACGCCGGCGAGCGGTCCGGCGCCGGGGCCGTGGGGCCGGCCCTGCTCAACCCCGACGGGACGCGCTACCCGTCGGCGCGCGCGCTGCCGTCGCTGCGCCTCGGCGTCGGGCACGCGCTCCTCGTGCGCGTGTGGCCGGGCAACCCGTGGACGCGGCGGTACCAGGAGGGCGCGGACGTGACGCGTCCCGCCGACGACGCCGCCGAGCGCACCGCCGGCTGGCTCTCGGGCGCGTGCCTGCTGCTGCGCCGCGAGGCGTTCGAGGCCGTCGGCGGGTTCGACGAGCAGTACTTCATGTTCTTCGAGGACGTCGACCTGGGGGACCGGCTGGGCCATGCCGGGTGGCAGAACCTGCACGTGCCGGCCGCACAGGTCACGCACGTGCAGGGCACCTCGTGGAAGCAGCGCCCGGCCCCGATGATCCGCGCCCACCACGCGAGCGCACGGCGGTACCTCTCCGGGCGCTACGGGCGCTGGTACCACCTCCCGCTGCGCCTGGCGCTGCGAGCCGGCCTCATCGTGCGCGAGCGCCTCGAGCTCCGCCGCGCCGCGCCCTGACCCACCGCAGCGCCGGCGGTCCCGCTCAGCGCAGGGTGACGGCGATCTCCGGGCGGACCAGCTCCTGCGGCACCGGTGCGAGCACGGCCACCGCCCCCGGCGACTCGAGCACGACACCCCAGGCGAGGCGCGGGTCCTGCGTACGCACCACCAGGGCGGCGGGCCGCTCCGCGGATGCCGCCCCGGTCCCGGCCTCGACGAGCCCCGCCAGGTCGAGCGAGACGCTGCCGGGGGCCGGCACGACCACCTCACGCCGCACCAGGACGGCGCCGGCGTCATCCAGGGCGAGCACCTCGGCGCGGGGCTGGCC
>JAEZZV010000024.1 GCA_023418375.1 Actinomycetes bacterium
TGTCGGCGCGGGCCGGGGCTCTGGGCGGGGGGGGGGGCTGCGCGGGGGCGCGGCCGGTCGCCGACCGGCGTCGGCCGTCGTGCGCCTCAGGCGGCCGACGGGCTGGGCGGAACCGGCGGCTGGGGGGCGGGCGCGGCAGGCGGTGCCTGGTAGCCCGGGGACGGCGTGAACGCGGTCTGGCCCGGGTACCCGTACGGGTACGGCGGCCGCGCCTCGGACGGCATGAGGATCCACAGGATCGGGTAGATGAGGAACTGGCTGCCCGGCAGGACCATGAGCACGAGCAGGAACAGCAGTCGCGCGGGCCACGGGTCGATGCCGAAGCGGCGGCCGAGGCCGGCGCAGACGCCGCCCAGGACGCGGCCGTCGAGCGGGCGCACCAGGCCGTCGCGGGTCATGCTCTCGTGGAGCGTGGACATCGAAGATCTCTCCTTCGTCGGTGGTGGTACCAGCCTGACCCCGCGGTCGCCGCGCCGGTATCGGTGAACCTCCCGATCCGGCCCCGACCTGACCCGGAGCGCACCCGGAGCGCACCCGGAGCGGACCCGGAGCGCACCCGGGGCCGGGCGGGCGCGTCGCCTCGGGCATGCTGAGGGAATGCGCCTGTTCGCTGCGGTCCGCCCGCCCGACGACGCCCTGGGCCACCTCGAGGGTGCCCTCGCCTCCGTCCGTGGTGGTCCGGCGGCCCGTCCTCGGGCCGGGCGGGCGGGGCTGCGCTGGACGCCGCCCGAGGACCGGCACGTCACGCTCGCCTTCTACGGCGAGGTGCCGCAGGGGTACGTCGACGACCTCGCAGCGGCGCTCGACGCCGTCGCGCGGGCGGCCGAGCCCTTCGAGGCCGCGCTCGCCGGTGCAGGCCTCTTCGACCGGCGCACGCTGTGGGTCGGCTGCGCCGGTGGGGGCTGGACGGACCTGATGAGGGCCGCCGGCGTGGCGGGCGGGGAGGTGGTCGGACGTGCGGCCGACGGCCGCAACCGGCCGCACCTGACGGTGGCACGGTTCCGCCCGGGCGCGGGACGTGGTGACGGACGACGCGCGGGACGCGGCCGCAGCCGCGCGATCGGCGGCGGGGGCGGGCGTGGTGACCGTCCGGCCGTCCGGGAGGGCGCGCCCGGCCCCGACGCCGCCGCGCTCGCGCACGCTCTGGCCCTCTACCGGGGTCCTGCCTGGACGGTCCGCGAGGTGGAGCTGGTCGCCTCGCAGCTGGGCGCGGGTCCCGGCGGGAGCCCGATCCACGACGTGGTGCACCGCTCGCCGTTGGGCGCTGTGGCAGGATGAGCCGCGTGCGCAGGACTGATCGCCGATTTAGCTGGCCCGCAGGCGGGCCGCGCGGCTGACCGCGCACGGGAGCCGGGAACGGCGATCCGAGGGCCCACTGCGGGCAGCGACCTCAGCACACCACCGCAGCCCCTCGCACGCCCCTGAGCGCGCGCCGACCGCGCGCCCGTCCGAAGAAGGCACCTCATGTCCGACACCCTCTCGCCGCTCGACGCCGCCGGCGTCCGGGCAGCCGTCGAGGACGCGCTCGCGGCGGCCGCCGCGGCCGACGACCTCGACTCCCTGAAGGCGGTCCGCCTGGCGCACGCCGGCGACCGCAGCCCGCTGGCGCTCGCGAACCGCGCCATCGGCGGTCTCGCTCCGACCGACAAGGGCGCCGCCGGTCGGCTCGTCGGCCCGGCACGCGCCGAGGTGAACGCCGCGCTGGCCGCCAGGCAGGCCGAGCTCGAGGCGGAGCGCGACGCGCGCGTCCTCGTCGAGGAGGCCGTCGACGTGACGCTCCCGGTCGAGCGTGGGCTCGTCGGCGCCCGCCACCCGCTGGAGACGCTCGCCGAGAAGATGTGCGACGTCTTCGTGGCGATGGGCTGGGAGGTCGCCGAGGGCCCCGAGGTGGAGACGGAGTGGCACAACTTCGACGCCCTCAACTTCGACCCCGACCACCCAGCGCGGCAGATGCAGGACACCTTCTTCGTCGCGCCTGCGGACTCCGCGCTCGTGCTTCGCACGCACACCTCGCCGGTGCAGGCGCGCGCGATGCTCGAGCGTTCGGCGGGCCTGCTCGAGCAGGGGCGCGGCATCTACGTCGTGTGCCCGGGCAAGACGTTCCGGACCGACGAGCTCGACGCGACGCACACCCCGGTGTTCCACCAGATCGAGGGCCTGGCCGTCGACAGGGGTCTGACGATGGCGAACCTCAAGGGGACCCTGGACCACTTCGCGCGCGCGATGTTCGGGCCCGACGCCGTCACGCGCCTGCGGCCGTCGTACTTCCCGTTCACCGAGCCGAGCGCCGAGATGGACCTGCGCTGCTTCGTGTGCGGCGGCGCCGACACGGCGTGCCGCACCTGCTCCGGCACGGGCTGGATCGAGTGGGGCGGCTGCGGCATGACCCATCCGAACGTCATCCGGGCGGCGGGCATCGATCCCGACGTCTACACGGGCTTCGCCTTCGGGATGGGCGTCGAGCGGACGCTCATGTTCCGCCACGCGGTCAGGGACATGCGGGACATGGTCGAGGGTGACGTGCGGTTCAGCCGCCAGTTCGGGATGGAGCTCTAGATGGTCCGGGTACCGCTCACGTGGCTCGCGGAGTCGGTGGACCTGGTCCCCGGCTCGTCCGCGGAGGACGTCGCCGCCGCGCTCGTGCGCGTCGGCCTCGAGGAGGAGGGGATCCACGGCTCGCAGATCACCGGGCCCCTCGTCGTCGGGCGGGTGCTCACCCTGGCCAAGGAGGAGCACAAGAACGGCAAGACGGTCAGCTGGTGCCGGGTCGACGTGGGGCCGGAGCACAACGAGCCGGCCGACGGCGACGTGCCCGCCGGGCGGGGCATCGTCTGCGGCGCGCACAACTTCGAGGCCGGCGACTGGGTGGTCGTCGCGCTGCCCGGCGCCGTGCTGCCCGGGCCGTTCCCGATCGCGGCGCGCAAGACGTACGGGCACGTCTCCGACGGCATGATCTGCTCGGCCCGCGAGCTCGACCTCGGCGACGACCACTCCGGGATCATCGTGCTGACGCGCTACGAGCTCACCGAGGACGAGCTCATCCCGGGACAGGACGCGATCGAGCTGCTGGGCCTGGGCGAGCGCACCCTCGAGGTCAACGTCACCCCCGACCGCGGCTACTGCTTCTCGGTGCGCGGCGTCGCCCGCGAGTACTCCCACGCGACCGGGCAGCCGTTCCGTGACCCGGCCCTGGCCGTCTCGCCGCCCCCGGCGACGGACGGTGGCTTCGTCGTCGAGGTGGCGGACGACGCGCCGATCCGGGCCGCGGTGGGGTGCGACCGGTTCGTGGCGCGCGTCGTGCGCGGGGTGGCCGCGACGGCCGAGAGCCCGGCGTGGCTCAAGCGCCGGCTGACCCAGGCCGGGATGCGGCCGATCTCGCTCGCGGTCGACGTGACGAACTACGTGATGCTCGAGCTCGGCCAGCCGCTGCACGCTTACGACCTGGCGACGCTCGCCGGGCCGATCGTCGTGCGCCGGGCCCGGCCGGGGGAGCGCCTGGTCACGCTCGACGACGCCGACCGCGCGCTCGACCCCGAGGACCTGCTCATCACGGACTCGCCGGACGGCGTGCGCGGGGCGCGCGTCATCGGCCTCGCCGGCGTCATGGGCGGAGCGAGCACCGAGGTGTCGGCGACGACCGTCGACGTCCTGCTCGAGGGCGCGCACTTCGACCCGATCTCGATCGCCCGGACCGCGCGTCGCCACAAGCTCGGTTCAGAGGCGTCGCGGCGGTTCGAGCGGGGCGTGGACCCCCAGCTGCCGCCGCGCGCGGTCCAGCGGGCGATCGACCTGCTCGTCCGGTACGGCGGCGGCACCGTGGACGCCGAGGTGACCGACGTCGTCGACCTGCCGTCCGTCGAGCCGATCCGGATGGCGGCGTCGTTCCCCGCCCGGATCGTCGGGATGGCGTACGACGCCGCGGAGGTGCGAGGCGCCCTCGAGACCATCGGCTGCGCGGTCGAGGGCACGGACGGCGAGCTCGTCGTCACGCCGCCGACGTGGCGTCCGGACCTGCGCTCGCCGATCGACCTGGTGGAGGAGGTCGCGCGCCTGCGCGGCTACGCGCAGATGCCGTCCGTGCTTCCCACGGCAGGCTCCGGGCGCGGCCTCACGCACGCCCAGCGCGTGCGCAGGTCTGTCGCGCGCGCGCTGGCCGAGCACGGGTTCACCGAGGTCCTCACCTACCCGTTCGTGGCCCCCGAGCGTCTCGGCGACCTGGGCGCCGGCCCGGACGAGCCGCTGGGTGCCGACCACGCGGTGCGGCTGGCCAACCCGCTCAGCGACGCGCACCCGCTGCTGCGCACGTCGGTGCTGGCGAGCCTCGTCGAGGCGGCCCGGACCAACCTCGGCCGAGGCCTGGCGGACCTGGCGGTGTTCGAGCTCGGTCGCGCCTACCGCGCCGACGGCAGCGGCATCGCGCCGCGTCCCGGCGTGAGCGGGAGGCCCTCGGACGTCGAGCTCAAGGAGCTGGACGCGGCGCTGCCGAGCCAGCCGCGCCACGTCGCGGGCATCTGCGTCGGCGCGCGCGTCCCGGCGGGCTGGCAAGGCTCGGCGCAGCCGTTCACCTGGTCGGACGCCGTGGCGGCGGCCCTCCTGGTGGCGCGGACCGCCGGTGCCGACGTGCACGTGCGGGCGGCGGACACCGCTCCCTGGCACCCGGGCCGGTGCGCGGCGCTGGTGCTGCCTGACGGCGCTGTCGTCGGGCACGCGGGCGAGCTGCACCCGCGCGTACTCGCGGCTCTCGAGCTCCCGGCGCGGACGTGCGCGTTCGAGGTGGACCTCGACGCGCTCGTCGGGGCGGGAGAGGGCCGCCTGGTGCAGGCCGCGCCGGTCTCCGGTCAGCCGCTCGCCAAGGAGGACCTGGCGTTCGTCGTCGCCGAGGGCGTCCCGGCGGGGGCGATCGTGGCGACCGCTCGCGCGGCGGCCGGCGACCTGCTCGAGGATGTGCACGTCTTCGACGTCTACCGCGGCGAGCAGGTGGGCGCCGGGCGCAAGTCGGTCGCCGTCACGGTGCGTCTGCGGGCGACCGACCGGACGCTGACGGCCGAGGACATCGCGGGCGTACGCGCCGCCGTCGTGGCCGCGGTCGGCGCCGAGCACGGCGGGACGCTGCGCGCGTAGCCGCCGGCCTCGACACGGCCCGGGCGCGTGCAGCGCCCGGGCCGTCGTCGTGCCCCCGATACTGCGGGCATGGATCTGGGGGAGATGACGGCGCGGGCGCTCGCGGTGCGAACTCGGTACGCGGAGGTGGAACGGGCCGGCTACGGCCGGGAGTGGACCACCGAGGAGGTCATGCTCGGCTTCGTCGGTGACGTCGGTGACCTGGCGAAGCTCGTGCAGGGCAAGGCCGGCGTCCGTCCGCGCGAGGACCTCGACGAGGCCGTCGCGCACGAGCTCGCCGACTGCCTGTGGAGCGTGCTCGTGCTGGCCGACGCCTACGACGTCGACCTCCCGAAGGCGTTCGGGGCGACGATGGATGCCCTCGAGTCCACGTTGGCCGAGGCGCGCCGTCGCCGAGCGCAGGACGCCGCGCCCGGGACACGACCCGGCGTCTGAGCGCCTGCGCCGGGGGCCGTCACCGTACGGTGGCCCGATGAGGCTCACCCTGCTCGCCTCCGCCCCGCTCGAGGGCGCCCCTGGTGTCGCCCTGGACATGCTGTCGCCGGGCACGGATCCGGAGCGCGTCCGGGTCGATGTCGCGGTCCTGCAGGCCGGCGCCTGCCTGCCGAAGCACCCGGCGGGGCGTGAGCAGGTGTTCGTCGTCGTCTCGGGCAGGGGGCGCGTCGCCGGGGACGACGACGTCCCCGTCGACGTGGGGCCGGGCTCGGTGGTCGTGTGGTCCGCCGGGGAGCAGCACACCTCGTGGGCCGACACCGAGATGACGGTCGTGATCGTCCAGCGGGGGCCGGCGGGCTAGCTAGCCCCGGCCCTCCGGCACGATGAGCACCTTGCCCGTCGTGGCGCGTCCCTCCAGCGCCCGGTGGGCGTCAGCGGCGTCGTCGAGCGAGAACGTGGCGCCCACGCGGATGTCGAGTGCGCCCGCCAGCACGGCGTCGAAGAGCTCGCCGGCCCGCCACTCCAGCTCGGCACGCGTGGCTGTGTAGTGCCGGATCGAGGGCCGCGACAGGAACAGCGACCCGAGGTTCTCCAGGCGCATGGGGTCGAAGGGCGGCACGGCACCCGAGGAGCCGCCGAACAGGGCCAGCGCGCCGCGGGGGCGCAGCGAGGCCAGGGAGGCGTCGAAGGTCGACGCGCCGACGCCGTCGTACACCGTGTGCACGCCGTGCCCGCCGGTGACCTCCCGGACGGCGGCCGGCAGCTCGGTGGCCAGGTCGGTCATCCGGTCGTAGCGGAGGACCTCGGTCGCCCCCGCCGCGCGGGACAGGGCTTCCTTCTCGTCGGTGGACACGGTGGTGACGACCCGCGCGCCGGCGGCGACGGCGAGCTGGGTGAGCAGCAGGCCGACGCCGCCCGCGCCTGCGTGCACGAGCACGTCCTGGCCGGCCTGCACCGGGAAGGTCGACCGTGCGAGGTAGTGGGCGGTGATCCCCTGGAGCAGCAGCGCGGCCGCGGAGGCGGGCGACACGCCGTCGGGCACCGGGACCACCTGCTCGGCGAGGACGCGCGCGTGCTCGGCGTACGACCCCTCCGAGCCCGCCACCCAGGCGACGGTGTCGCCGACGGCCACGGTGGTGACGTCCGAGCCCACCGCCACCACGGTGCCCGCACCCTCGGATCCGACGACGTGCGGGAAGGGCACGGGGTACCGCCCCGACCGCCGGTAGGTGTCGATGAAGTTCACACCCGCGGCGGCGACCTCGACGATGACCTGCTCGGGAGAGGGGGAGGGGTCGGGAAGGTCGACGACGGCGAGGACCTCGGGCCCGCCCGGACGGGTTGCCTGGACGACGCGCATGTCCCGATCCTGCACCAGTGCGGCTCCTCGCGTGGCATGTGGCGCGGGTCACGTCGCGGGCCGTCCCGTGCTGTCGCTATGGTTAGGTAATGCTTACCTCACTTGGAGACGGTGCGGCCGTCCGCGACCTGGTCCGCACGGACCGCGCCGCCTACCGACCGTTCCGGGTGACGGTGACCGCGACGCGGCGTGTCTGCCCGTCGTTCCTCCGCGTGACGCTGAGCGGGCCGGATCTCGACCTGTTCGGCCGCGACGGCCTCGACCAGCGCGTGAAGATCGTCTTCCCGCTCCCGGACGGCACCCTGTGCGACATCGACCGCCCCGAGGTGGTCGAGGACGGGACCTGGTACGAGCACTGGCGCGCCCTGCCGGAGGCGCGACGCAACCCCTTCCGTACGTACACGGTGCGCCGCGTGCGCCCCGCCGCGCGCGAGCTCGACATCGACCTCGTGGTGCACGGCGGCACCGGTCCCGCCGCTCGCTGGCTCGAGGCCGTGCGCCCGGGGGACGAGGTCCTCGTCGTCGGCCCCGACGCGCGGAGCATCCACAGCCACGTGGGGATCGACTTCCGGCCCGGCCCGGCTCGCCGACTGCTGCTGGCGGGCGACGAGACCGCCGCGCCCGCCATCTGCGCGATCCTCGAGGCCCTGCCGGGCGACCGCTCGGCGCGGGCGTTCATCGAGGTGCCCGACGCCGACGACCGCTTCGACCTCGAGCTCCCGGCGACGGCGCGCGTCGCGTGGCTCCCGCGGTCGGGTGCGCCCGTCGGCAGCCGGCTGGTGCCGGCGGTGACGGCCTGGGCC
>JAEZZV010000059.1 GCA_023418375.1 Actinomycetes bacterium
GGCCCAGCGGGCGCGGGTCACGCGCATCGCCCGACGGGCGGACGGCGCGGCAGCCGCCGCGGCGGCGGCCGGCCAGAAGACCAGCCCGCCCGGCAGTCGGTGCACCGACTCGACGAGCATCGCCGGCGCCACCGACTCCGCGAACAGGTAGAGCAGGACGGGGGTCGCGCCGACGACGACGAGCGCCAGCCGCCAGCCCTCGTCGCGCCGCAGCGTCCCCACGACGCCGAGCACCAGGACGGCCGGGCCGAGCAGGACCATGAGCAGCACGCGCAGCAGCTCGGCGCTCGAGTACAGGTCCGCGTCGTCCCCGACGACGAACACCAGCAGACCCGCGAGGACCCACACGGCCGCGACGCCGCCGACGACGCCCACGACCGTCAGCCAGGCGCGGTCGACCGGGTTGGCGGAGCCGAGCTCGGTGGTTCGCGGAGCCATCGCCAGCACGGCGCCCGCGAGGCCGACGGCCAGGCCCGCGCCGACGCCGCCCACCATCTCGGGCTGGTCGCCCACGAGGGCGTCGCCGACGAGGAAGCCCAGCACCAGGAGCAGGTACGGCACGTTCAGCGCGACGCGCACCAGTCCCGCGCGCCGCGTGTCGAGCGCCGACCCGAACGCACCCGCGCGCGCCAGGTAACCGGCGAGCAGCGACACGAGCGACAGCGCCGTGATGGCGCCGACCTCGAGCCGTCCGAAGCCGTCGTGGCCGAAGTCCCACGCCAGCGTGAGGCCGAGCAGCAGCGCGAGGGCGGCGAGCGCGTCCCGGAGGACGTCGCCCGCGGTCAGCCCCGCGAACGCCCGGCGCACCGCCCCGAACGACGACGGCGCCCCGTGCGCGTCCTCCCAGTCGGCGTAGGTGGGCAGCTGCGGACGCCAGCTCTGCTGCGGGTAGGCCTGCGGCTGCTGCGGGTAGGCCTGCGGCTGCGGCTGCTGGGGGTTGGTCTGCGGCTGCGACGCCTGCGCCGGGGGCGCCTGCGCCACGGGCGGCTCCGGCTCCGGCGGGGACGGCAGGGGCTCGTCGGGCGGGGGCACCGCGGGCAGGACGGTCGTCGGCTGCTCCATCGAGGGGGTCACCGGCCCGGGCCACGAGCTCACCGGCGTCGCCGGCTCCGACGGCACGACCGGCTCGCCCGGCCCCACCGGCTCGCCCGGCCCCACCGGCTCGAGCACCTCCGTCGGCGGATCGGCCGGCGTCGTGCCCGGCGCGTCCGGCTCGAGGTCCTTCCCGGATCGGTCAGCCCTGGCCATGGTGCCCTCCCGTCGTCGCGGGGCGCCGTGCGCGCCCGCCCACCCGTCGGTCGTCCCGAGGATCGTGCCACGGCGGCGCGGGCCGGTCCCGTGACACCGGACCATCGTGACGTAGCACGACGAGCCGGGCGAGAGGACCGCCCCGCGTAACACCCACGTGAACGAAAGTCAGCCGAACGGCCGCTCCTGGTCACCGCAGATGTTGCCGATGTCATGGGGGTCATGACAGGAGGGACTCACGGATGAGCACCACTCTCCCTCCCGCGGCCCAGTGGGCCACGGGGACGGGCACGGCCACGGACGGCTGGACCCCGCACCGGCTGACGCCCGAACAGCTCGCGGCCGTCGACGCCGCGCAGCGGGCGCACCTCTCCTTCGCCCAGTCGCCCGACGCACCCGAGGGCGAGCACCTCGTCCACCGCAGCGTCGACCTGCTCAAGCCCTACGGCTGGCACCACCTGCGCATGGTCACGTGGCGCCAGGCGACGCCGGGGACGGTCGCGCACCTGGTCGTCGGGCCCGGCGGCGTCGTCGTCATCGACGAGCGGATCTGGACCGGGCCCGTGTACGTCGAGTCCGGAGTGCTGCGGCACACCGGCTACCGCTGCGAGCGCGAGCTCGAGGCGCTCGGCGCCGCCGTCGCCCAGCTCGCCGCCCTGCTGCCGCCGGAGCACCGCACGGCCGTCAGCGGCGTGATCTGCGTGACGCCCCGGGACCTGCCGGCTCAGACGGTCGGCGGCGCGGTGCTCGTCGGGCGCCTGCACCTCGGCGGACTGCTCGCCGGGATGCCCGAGCGGTTCAGCCCGCTGCAGGTCGCCCAGGTCGCCCGCGTGCTGAACGTCGCGTTCGACGGACCGATGCCCGTGCCGATGCCGAGGCCCGGGCCCGTCCCGGACGGCGTGCCCACGCAGCGTCCGTCGCCGGAGTCGACGCGCGCGCTGGCGGGGTCCGTGTCCTCGCCGTCGGCGTACTTCGCACACCCGGCCCCCGCCGCGGCGACCGACGGCGCGTCCGCCTGGCCGGGCCCGTGGCGCGCGGCGACGGCGCGCGTCGCGATCGCCCTGCTCGTCGGGCTCCTGACGTACCAGAACAGCGAGGCCATCACGGCCGCCGTCGGCGAGTGGCTGGGCGACGAGGGCACGAGCGTGGTCGCGGAGGGCTGAGGCCCGCGACCTTTCGACTCCCGAGGGACTGAACCCCGGGCAGGACCCCCGGGTCGGCACACCTGCGCAGTCGTGCCGACCCGGGGGTCATTGGCGTCCGGGCCTACCCTGCCGTCATGGCCCGCTACCTCGACGTGCACCCGAAGGACCCGCAGCCGCGGGCGATCGACCAGACGGTGGCCCTGCTGCGCGAGGGCGCGCTCGTCGCGTACCCCACGGACTCCTGCTACGCGCTCGGCGCGAGCATGGACAGCCACGACGCCGCCGACCGGATCCGGCGCATCCGCCACCTCGGGGACCGGCACCACTTCACGCTCGTCTGCGCGGACTTCGCGCAGATCGGCCAGTACGTGCTCCTCGACAACGCAGCCTTCCGCGCGATCAAGGCCGCGACGCCCGGCCCGTACACGTTCATCCTCCCCGCGACCAAGGAGGTGCCCCGGCGGCTCGCGCACGCGCACAAGCGGACCGTGGGCGTGCGGATCGTCGACCACCCCGTGGCCGCGGCCCTGGTGCGCGCGCTCGGCGAGCCGCTGCTCTCGAGCACCCTCCTGCTCCCCGGGCACGAGGAGCCGATGACGGACGGCTGGCAGATCAAGGAGGAGCTGGACCACCAGGTCGACGTCGTGCTCGACGCCGGCGAGACCGGGACCCTGCCCACGACGGTCGTCGACTGGTCGGAGGGCTACCCCGAGGTGGTCCGCGAGGGCGCAGGGGACCCGAGCCGCTTCGCCTGAGGCCGGGCGCCCGGGCCCGGGCCCGTTCAGTCGCCCGGGCCCGTTCAGTCGCCCAGGCCGAAGCCCGTGCGCGCGAGGCAGACGACCTCGCCGTCGTTCCGGGCGAAGACCGTCGCCGTCCCCGGGCACTCGTTCAGGACGTCCACGACGGCGACCGCGGTGTAGTCGTGGGGCTCGTCGCAGTCCACGTGCTGCACGTCGGGGCCCTCGTCGACGAAGCACGAGCCGGCCGTCACGTCCATCGGCGAGAACGCCGCCTGGAGCGAGGTCACGACCATCACCCCGGCCCCGAGGAGCGCGACGCCGCTGACCGCCCAGCCCACCGGCCCGAGGTGCGGGAGGCCGCCGCGCACGGACTTCACGTACGACATCAGCGCCTTCACCAGGAAGACCGCGCCCGCGACGAACCCCCAGGTCCAGACGGCGCCGGTGCCCATGTCCGCGGTGATGCGCAGCACGCCGCCGGCGACGACGAGCAGGACGACACCGATGATCCCCATGACCACCGCCGACTGGCGCTCGTCGCGAGACCGTGCGGCCCCGGCCGAGCGGAAGGAGCTCTCGAGCGCGTCCTGCGAGGCGACCCACCGCTGCGTCCCGGGACCCCCGGCGCCGACACCGCCCATCGGGTAACCCGAAGCGGTGAAGCCGGTCGGGTACCCCGCGCCCCCCGGGCCGCCGGACGACGGCGCACCGGCGGTCGGGTAGCCCGTGGCCGGCGGGTACGCGGCGGCGGCAGACCCGTACGGCCCGGCGGCGGACCCGTACGCCCCGGCGGAGCCGTACGCCCCGGCGGAGCCGTACGACCCGTACGACCCGGCCGACCCGTACGACCCGGCGGACCCGTACGACCCGGCGGACCCGTGCGATCCGGCGGCGGGCGGCGCGGGCGGCGCCGGGACGGGCGCGGGCGGGACGGGCGACGCAGCGGCGGACGTGTACGGCGACGCAGCGGAGGGGTACGACGTGGCCGCGGCGGGTGCGGCAGCCGTGTACGGCGAGGCAGCCGCCCTCGGCGCATCCTCGACGTGCGCCCCACGGAAGGGGGTGCCGAAGGTCGGGTAGCCGGCCGCGGCGGCGCTGCCCGCGTGCCGGGGCGCGGCCGCCGGGCCGAAGTCGAGCGCCGGGACGGGGGTCACCTGCGGTGGTCGGGAGGCGCCCGTGTACGCCGGGCCCGGCGACGGCGCCCCGTACCGACCACCCGCGTAGGGATCGCCGAACGGCTCGGGCTCCGGGAGGGGCGGGAGCTCCTGCGGCACCCAGGCTGTGCCGCCCGCCGCGAAGGCGGCCGTGACGACGGGCCGGGTCGTCTCGGTCCAGCCGCGGCCGTCGAACCAGCGCTCGACGCCCGGCGTCACGCCGTCGTCGTACCACCCGGGGCTGACTGTCACGCGCCGTATTGTGGCGGTGGCCGCGCTCTCACGACAGGACCGATGGCCGTTTTCACCCATCCGTCCACGGCTCGGGACGATCCTGGTGCCGAATCAGACCATGGCGCCGCACCGGGGAGGAACCCATGCTCGAGCTGCCCGAGGCCTCAGCGCTCGCCACCCAGGCCGCGACGCTGCTGGCCGGCCGCACCGTCGTCGCCGCCGAGGCCCAGCACACGCCGCACACGTTCAGCTGGTACTTCGGCGACCCGGCCGGCTACGGGGACCTCCTCGCGGGACGCACGATCGCCGGCGCGCGCTCCTGGGGCGGCCACCTCGAGCTCGTGCTGACCGACGACGTCCTGCTGACCCTGTCCGAGGGCGCCGTCCCACGGCTGCTGCCGCCCGGCGCGCAGGCGCCGGACCGCCACCAGCTCCGCCTCGACCTCGACGACGGCTCGACGCTCGTCGTGACCGTCGCCATGTACGGCGGCATCCAGGCGTTCCACGACGGCGAGAACGACAACCCCTACTACGCCGTCGCGCGCACCGCGGTCTCCCCCCTCGCGGACGGGTTCGACGCAGGCAGCCTCCTCACGGAAGGCGCCGGGCGGCTGTCGGCGAAAGCCCTGCTCGCGACGGAGCAGCGCGTCCCCGGCCTGGGCAACGGCGTCCTGCAGGACATCCTCTGGACGGCCGGGGTGCACCCGCGCCGCAAGGTCGCGGACCTGGACGACGACGCCCGTCGGGCCCTGGTCGCGGCGGTGCCGGCGGTGCTGCGCCGGATGACGGCCGACGGCGGCCGGGACACCGAGCGGGACCTGCTCGGGCGGCCCGGCGGGTACGCGACGGTGCTCAGCCGGCGGACGCTCGAGCTGCCGTGCCCGCGCTGCGGCGGCCGCGTGACGAAGGAGCAGTACCTCGGCGGGGCGGTCTACGTCTGCGCCGTCTGCCAGCCCCTCGGCTGAGGCGACGCCATCTCGCCTTTCGAGACGACCGGGTCAAGATGCGGGCACTCGCACCCCGAAGGTCCCACAATCCCAGGGCCGGATCGGGCAATGATCCGGTCAAGCGGTGTGCCGCATCGGTCCGACGGCGGGCACTGCGGCACGTCGGCCACCACGGATGAGCCCCCCGGGGGCTCGAGCAAGGAGCCTGCCGTGTCGCGACGCCTGGCCAGCGTGACCCTGCCGGACGACGTCCGCGCCGCCCTCGACGGCGCCCGCAGCCTCGTCATCCCGTCCTCGCGCGCCGAGCTGTACCAGATCGCGCTGGGCCCCAAGGGTGGCCCGACCTTCTCGGTCGACTACACCGTCGACGGGCGCCCGTTCACCGAGGCCACCGTCGTGCGGTGCAAGAACGGCATCGCGGTGAACTACCCCGAGGACTACATGCGCCGTCGGGACCCCGACTGCATGCGCATCGGCGACGACCTGCCCACCGACAAGCCGCGCTTCCGCGACGTCTACGGCAAGGAGTTCGGCACCACCCGGACGCAGACGCTCGAGTGGCTCGCCGGCCAGGACCTCGTCGTCGTGCCGTTCAAGGCGGGCGGCCTGCAGTACGGCGACCCGTCGCTGGCGATCGTCCCGGCGAACGCGTCGTTCTTCACGCTGGCGCTCGTGGACCTGCAGGGCTGGACGACGTTCGAGGAGATCGGTCCGTTCGAGCCGCGGTCGATCCTCTACGTCGCGCCACCGTTCCGGCACACGCACTTCGAGGGCCGCCAGGTCGTCGTGCACAACCGGACGCGCTCGCTGCACGAGGTCTTCGCGTACAACCTCTACCCGGGCCCGTCCGCCAAGAAGGGCGTGTTCTCGGTGCTGCTCGACATCGGCGAGCAGGAGGGCTGGCTCACCGCGCACGCGTCGAGCGTCCGCGTGACCACGCCGTACGAGAACGAGACCGTCGTGATGCACGAGGGCGCCTCGGGCGGCGGCAAGTCGGAGATGTGCCAGGAGATCCGCCGCCGTGACGACGGCCGCATCCTGCTGGGCACCAACGTGGTCACCGACGAGCCGTACGTCATCACGCTCTCGGAGACGAGCCGCCTCGAGCCGGTCACCGACGACATGACCTCCTGCCACCGGTCGCTGCAGAACACCGGCGGCAAGCTCGTCATCACCGACGCCGAGGACGGCTGGTTCGTCCGCGTGGACAACCTGACGTCCTACGGCGACGACGTGACCCTCGAGAAGGTCTTCATCCACCCCGCCGAGCCGCTGGTCTTCTTCAACATCGAGGGCATCCCCGACGCCACGTGCCTGCCGTGGGAGCACATCCTCGACAAGAACGGCAAGCCGTGCCCGAACCCCCGCGTCGTGGTGCCGAGGCGCCTGATCGCCGACGTCGTGAACGAGCCGGAGGAGGTGGACGTCCGGACGTTCGGCGTCCGCATGCCGGCCTGCACGCGGCTCAAGCCGAGCTACGGGATCATGGGCATGATGCACATCGTGCCGCCGGCGCTCGCCTGGCTGTGGCGGCTGGTGGCCCCGCGCGGCGACAAGAACCCGTCGATCGGCGAGAGCGCGTCGGCCGAGCGGACGCTCGCGCACGGCGGCCTCGTCTCGGAGGGCGTCGGCTCGTTCTGGCCGTTCTCGACCGGCACCAAGGTCGGCGGCGCGAACCTGCTGCTGCGGCAGATCGTGGACAACCCGCGCACGCGGTACGTCCTCACGCCGAACCAGCACGTGGGCGCCTACCGCGTCGGGTTCGCGGCGCAGTGGCTGACCCGCGAGTACCTCGCGCGGCGCGGCGCGGGCCGCATCCGGCCGGAGCACCTCGTGCCCTCGCGCTGCCCGCTGTTCGGGTACACGCTCAAGGAGGTCAAGATCGACGGCCAGCTCATCCGGCCGACGTTCCTCCGCCCCGACAAGCAGTCCCAGGTCGGCGTCGAGGCCTATGACGAGGGCGCACGCCTGCTCACGGACTTCTTCAAGGCCGAGCTCGCGCAGTACCTGACCGACGAGCTCGACCCGCTGGGCCGCGCGATCATCGAGGTCGCGATGCGCGACGGCACGATCGAGGACTACGTCGCCCTGACGCCGCTGGCGGTCTGACCGGCGGCTCCCGACGCACGACGGCGGCCCTCACCTTCCCGGGTGAGGGCCGCCGTCGTCGTCGACCCGGCGGGCGGGCGTCAGGCGCCCGAGCCCGGGGACGTGTTGTCGGTGCCGCCCAGGCGGACCAGGAACTCGTGGCAGCGGTGCGCCCGTTCGGCGTCCTGGGCCATGACCTCCTCGAAGAACTGCGCGATCTCGTCCTCGCCGGCGTTGCGGGCATCGCGCACGTACTGGCCGTAGTCGTGGCCCGCCTTGAGCGAGTGGTACTGCACGGAGATCAGGTCGAACGTCACGTCGTCGAAGCCGGTCTCACCGGTGGCCATGGTTGCCCCCTTCGGTCGTCCTCTGGTCCTGCCGGACGGCCAGCGTCCGTCCGTCCCCGACGGCCGGCAACCGGAGCGTGGACCGACGACGGCGGCCCTCACCTCCCCGGGTGAGGGCCGCCGCCGTCGTCGGTCGGGTCAGTCGGGTCAGTCGGCGATGTGCGCGACCGTGCGGCCCGTGACCTCGTGCGCGCGGAGCTTGTCGAGGTAGGCCGGGATGTCGTCGAAGCCCACGACGGTGACGTCCGGCTCGATCTGGCCCGCGGCGAGGAGCTCGTAGACGTCCGCGACGTCCTGCGGCGTGCCGCCGTTGGAGCCGAGCACGCGAACCTCGCCCAGGATCATGTCCATGGTGTGCAGCGTGAACTCGAGCTTGCCCATGCCGACGAGCACCACGGTGCCGCCGCGACGGACGGCCTTGGCCGCGTTCGTCGTCGTGGTCCCGAAGCCCGCGTAGTCGACGATCAGGTCGAAGCCCTGGCCGGCCCACTCGGCGGCGTCGGCCACGATGTCGACCGCGCCGATCGCCCGCGCCCGGTCCCAGACGTCCCGGTTCACCTCGGCGACGTGCACCTCGGCACCCTTCACGACGCCGACGCGCGCACCCACCTGGCCGAGCCCGCCGAAGCCGATGACGCCGACCTTCCAGCCGGGCTGCAGGCCGCCGATGGTCATGATCGCGTGGTAGGAGGTCATGCCCGCGTCGGTGCCGAGCGCGGCGAGCTCGAAGGAGAGACCGTCCGGCATCGGGACGAGGTCGCCCGGCAGGCAGAGGTGCTTCTCGGTGAAACCGCCGTCGCGACCGTAGCCCGGCGCGGTCGGGCTGGCGCCCGTCGGGCAGACGCCGACACGGTCCCCGACGGCCACCTCCGTGACCCCCTCGCCCACGGCGCTGACGACGCCGGCGATCTCGTGCCCCATGACGATGGGCCGGTTCGGGATGATCGCCAGCCAGTCCTCCTTGTCGAGGACGCCCACGTCGGAGTGACAGAGGCCGGCGGCCTTGATGTCCAGCACGACCTCACCCGGGCCGGGTGTCGGCTCCGGGATCTCCGCGCGCTCGAGGGGCTTGTGCGTGTAGTGGAAGTGCCAGGCCTTCATGCGTCGCCCTCCAGGACCCTCGCGGTCGCCCCGGGCATCGTCGCCCGCGGCGAGCGCCGTCGTCGGGCGCGAGGAGCGGAGCCGGCCACGTCGCCACGACCAGCGTCGGGGAAAACGCCACAGGTGCGTTCGGGACGTTGGTCCTAGGTGGACTGTCCGGCCTGTCGGGGTGGCCCTACATGCCCGCGGGGGTATGCGGGCCGAGCCCTCCTCGCCGCCCTCGCGAGCACCCTGAGCCGGGCCCCTCGCTGTCCTCCCGAGCACCCTGCAGCCGGGGCCGCCGCGAGCCGGCGTTGCGCTCCGAGGCGCGCGTGCCTATTCTGAACGCCTGTTCATATGAACAACCGTTCACTACTGGGAGGACCACCGTGACCGACATCGCCCTCGAGGGCCTGACCAAGCGCTTCGGCGCGGTCACGGCCGTCGACGACGTCTCGCTCCAGATCCGGCCGGGCAGCGTCACCGCCTTCCTCGGCCCGAACGGCGCGGGCAAGACCACGACCATGCGCGCGATCCTCGGGCTCGTCGCGCCCACCTCCGGCCGCGCGCTCATCGGCGGCCGGCCCTACGCCTCGCTCCCCCAGCCCCGCCGCGAGGTCGGCGCGCTGCTCGGGCCCGACGGCGCGCACCCCGGCCGCACCGGGCGCGACCACCTGCGGGTCATCGCGACGTCGGCGGGCCTCGACCGTGCGCGCGTCGACGACGTGCTCGCGCTCGTCGAGCTCACCGACGCCGCCGACCGTCGCGTCGGCGGCTACTCCCTCGGCATGCGCCAGCGGCTCGGCCTCGCCGCCGCGCTGCTCGGCGACCCCGCCGTGCTCATCGCCGACGAGCCGGCGAACGGCCTGGATCCCGAGGGCATCGCGTGGCTGCGGCGCTTCCTGCGCCAGGCCGCGGACGACGGACGCACCGTCCTCGTCTCGAGCCACCTGCTCGCGGAGGTCGCGCGCACGGCGGACCGCATCGTCATCGTGAGCGAGGGCCGCCTGCGGTTCGACGGCGGGCTGGCCGAGCTCGCGGGGCCCGCCGGGCCGGGCGACGCCGACGCGCTCGAGGCCGCGTTCCTGCGGCTGACCGTCTCCGGCGTCGGCACGGCGGAGGTGGCGGCATGATCGCGCACGCGGCCGTGGCCGCCGTCGTCGCCGGGG
>JAEZZV010000093.1 GCA_023418375.1 Actinomycetes bacterium
TCGTCGGGGCGCCCGCCGGCCCGTGGCTCCCGCCCGGCGCCCGAACCACGCCGCTCGCTCCCCGTGCGGATGGTGCGCGGCGCGTGGATGGGCGTGGCCCACCTCATCGGCGGCGCGGCCCGGCACATCGGCCAGGGTGCGCGGGACCTCGACCCGGCGCACCGACGCGACGGGATCGCCTTCGCCCTCGTCGGCCTCGCCGTCGTCGTGGCAGCCCGGGAGTGGTGGGGGCTGTCGGGCACCGCGGGGGCGGTCGTGCACAACGCCGTCGCCGGAACCTTCGGCGTCGTCGGTCTCGTCGTGCCCCTGCTGCTGCTGGGCGGCGCGGTGCGCCTCATGCGGCACCCGGACCGCGTGCACGCGAACGGCCGGATGGGCATCGGCATCACGGCGCTGCTGCTCGCGGCGTGCGGGCTGGTCCACCTCGACGCCGACCTGCCGTCCCCGTCGGACGGGTTCGAACCCGTCCGAGCCGCGGGCGGCGTCGTCGGCTACGTCGTCGCGACACCGATCGAGACGCTCGTTACGGCGTGGGTGACTGTCCCGCTCCTGCTGCTGCTGGGCGTCTTCGGCGTGCTGGTCCTCACCGCCACTCCGGTGCACCAGGTCGTGCCCCGCCTGCGCCAGGGCGCCCGCTGGCTCACCGGACGCGGCGCGGCGGAGGAGGCGGAGACGCCGACGCCGACCACCGTCGAGGCCGAGGAGCCCGGACCGGCGTCGGGCAAGCGGGGGCGGCTGCGCGGGCGCGCCCGGCCGGAGCCCGCACCCTGGGACGACGACGATCTCGCGACGGACGTCGTCGAGGTCGAGCCCGCCGACGCCGTCGTCACCACGGTCGTCGCCCCGCCGCGCGCCGCGAAGCCGCTCGCGCCCCCGCCCGAGACCACGCCGCCCCCCCGCGGGGAGCAGCCGATGCTCGACGGCGACGTCATCTACGTCCTGCCGTCGGAGGACCTGCTCGCCAAGGGCATGCCGCACAAGGTGCGCTCAGCGGCGAACGACCGTGTGGTCGAGGCGCTCACGAACGTCCTCGACGAGTTCGAGATCGACGCGCAGGTCACCGGCTTCACGCGCGGCCCGACGGTGACCAGGTACGAGGTCGAGCTCGGTCCCGGCATCAAGGTCGAGCGCGTCACGGCCCTGAGCCGCAACATCGCCTACGCGGTCGCCAGCGCCGACGTCCGCATCCTCTCGCCCATCCCCGGCAAGTCCGCCATCGGTATCGAGATCCCGAACACCGACCGCGAGACCGTGTCCCTCGGCGACGTCCTGCGCTCCGCGCCCGCCCGCAAGAGCGAGCACCCGCTCCTCATGGGCGTGGGCAAGGACGTCGAGGGCGGCTACGTCACGGCCAACCTCGCGCGGATGCCGCACATGCTCGTCGCGGGTGCCACGGGCGCCGGCAAGTCGAGCTTCATCAACTCGATGATCGTGTCGATCCTCATGCGCTCGACGCCCGACGAGGTCCGGATGATCCTCGTGGACCCCAAGCGCGTCGAGCTCACCGTCTACGACGGCATCCCGCACCTCATCGTGCCGATCATCACCAACCCGAAGAAGGCCGCCGAGGCCCTCGAGTGGGTGGTGCACGAGATGGAGCAGCGGTACGACGACCTCGCGATGTTCGGCTACAAGCACATCGACGACTTCAACGCCGGTGTCCGCTCGGGCAAGGTCAAACCCCTGCCCGGTAGCGAACGTCACATCGCTCCCTACCCCTACCTGCTTGTGATCGTCGACGAACTTGCCGATCTCATGATGGTGGCACCCAGGGACGTCGAGGCGTCGATCCAGCGGATCACCCAGCTCGCGCGAGCGGCGGGGATCCATCTGGTGCTCGCGACGCAGCGACCGAGCGTGGACGTGGTGACCGGCGTGATCAAGGCGAACGTGCCCTCACGGATGGCCTTCGCCACGTCGTCGCTCACGGACAGTCGGGTCGTCCTGGACCAGCCGGGCGCGGAGAAGCTCATCGGGCAGGGCGACGCCCTGTTCCTGCCGATGGGCGCCGCCAAGCCGATGCGCGTCCAGGGCGCGTGGGTGACCGAGGCGGAGATCCACGCCGTGGTCGCGCACGTGAAGACCCAGCTCAAGCCGACCTACCGGACCGACGTGGCGGCACCGGTGGCCAAGAAGCAGGTGGACGAGGACATCGGCGACGACCTCGACCTCCTGCTCCAGGCCGCCGAGCTCGTCATCTCGACCCAGTTCGGCTCCACGTCCATGCTGCAGCGCAAGCTGCGCGTCGGCTTCGCCAAGGCGGGCCGGCTCATGGACCTGCTCGAGTCCCGCGAGATCGTCGGTCCCTCGGAGGGCTCCAAGGCCCGCGAGGTGCTCGTCGCGCCGGACGACCTGGCCGCCACGCTCGCCCTCCTGCGCGGGGAACCGCCCGAGGAGGACGACGTGTTCGACCAGTCGGACGACGGCGGGCAGGAATGGGACCTGGAGAGCTGACACCCCTGACGATCGGGCTCGCGGTCCTCGCGGCCGCGCTGGGTGGGGTCGTCGCGCTCCTGCTGGTGCGGCAGCGCCGCCAGACGGTCGAGCGTGCCGCCGCCACGGCGACCGTCGAGCGGCGGTTCGCCGCGGTCCTCGCCGCCGGCCGTGACGGCGTCGTCGTCCACTCGGCGGCGGGCGTGATCCTGCTCGCCAGCGACGCGGCGGCCGCGACGTTCGACGTGCCGGCGGCTCAGCTCCTCGGGCGCCGGGTGACCGAGCTGCCGGTCCGCTGGGTCACGGAGCAGGACCAGGAGGTCGCGCCAGGTGCCGTGTTCGGGCGCGGGCACGGCGCGGACGGGCCGCCGTTCGTCGTCGGTGCGGTGCCGCTCACCGGGGCTCCGGTGCGGTGGGTCCAGACCTCGACCCGGCCCGTCGGATCCAGCGACGGGGACCTGCTGACCCTGCTCGCCGACGTCACCGGCCCCCGCGAGGTGCGGGCCGCGCTCGCCCAGTCCGAGCTGCAGTTCCGGCTGGCGATGGAGAACGCCCCGATCGGCATGGCGCTGGCCGACCCGCAGTGGCGCCTGCAGGAGGTGAACGCCGCGTTCGCGGGGCTGTTCGCCGTGGAGCCCTCGGTGCTCATCGGGCACGACCTCTCGGCACTCTCGCATCCCGACGACCGCGGCGTCGAGCGTGCCCAGGTCCAGCGTCTCCTGTCCCGGGAGGGCGACCGCTTCTCGCTCGAGAAGCGCTACCTGCGTCCGGACGGGCAGGTGGTGTGGGTCGTGCTCGACGTCGTCCTCGTGCGCGCGCCCGACGGGGTTCCGCAGCACTTCGTCGTGCAGATGCGGGACATCACGGAGTCGCGCCTGCAGTCAGAGGCGCTCGCCCACCGTGCGATGCACGACCCGCTCACCGGGCTCGCCAACCGCTCGCTCATGCAGGACGTCCTGCAGCGCGCCTGCGAGCCGCCCGACGCGCCGGGTCGCGTCGCCGTCCTCGCCATCGACCTCGACGAGTTCAAGCACATCAACGACCGGTACGGCCACGCCGCGGGCGACGACGTGCTCGTGCACGTCGCCGGTGTCCTGCGCGCCGCGACGGCGGGCCGGGGCCTGGTGGCGCGCCAGGGCGGCGACGAGTTCGCCATCGTCATCAACGGCGACGACGCTGCACGGGTCGCCTTCGAGGTCGCCGGGTCGATCCACAAGGGCCTGGTCAACCCCGTGCGCACGCACCGGCGCCAGCTGCCGATCCGGGCGAGCGTCGGCGTCGCCGTCGCCGAGCCGTCCATCCTCACCACCGGTGCCATGGGCATGCTCGCTGCCGCGGACGCCGCGCTCTACCGCGCCAAGGGCGCGGGCCGGAGCCGGACCGAGGTGTACGAGCGGTCGATGACCCCGACGGCCGGCGCGCGGCACGGCGCCGCCGCCGAGCTGGTGCACGCGATCGAGTCCGGCGAGCTCCTCCTGCACTACCAGCCCACCGTGGACCTGAGCTCCGGGCAGGTCGTCGGGTACGAGGCGCTGGTCCGCTGGCAGCACCCCGAGCGCGGCCTCCTGCTGCCGGGCGCCTTCCTCCCGGCGGCCGTCGAGGCCGGCCTCGCCGTGGCGCTCGGGACGAACGTCGTGCGTCAGGCGGCGTCGTTCCTGGCACGCAACGCCGACGCCGGGCGCTGGGTGTCGGTCAACGTGTCCGCCGACCAGCTGGGCAACGGCGAGCTCGCCGCCCAGGTGCTCTCCGCCCTGTCGCGGAACCGGGTCGGCCCGGGCCGGCTGGTCATCGAGCTGACCGAGGCGGGCCTCGTCGACGGCGAGAGCCGCGTGCGGCACGAGCTGGCCGAGCTGCGCGCCGCCGGTGTCCCGGTCCTCCTCGACGACTTCGGCACGGGCATCGCGCCCTTGTCGTACCTGCGTGACCTGCCGGTCGACGGCGTCAAGCTCGACATGTCGTTCACGGCGGGGATCCCCGAGGACCCCGCGGCGCAGCGGGTGAGCCGCGCGCTCGGCGCGCTGGCCCGCGAGCTCGAGATGATCACGATCGCGGAGGGCGTGGAGACCCTCGAGCAGGCGACGTTCCTGCGGTCCTGCGGCTGGGAGTACGGCCAGGGGTGGCTCTTCGGTGCAGGGGACTCCGAGCGCGTCCTCGGCGAGCCCCCGACCGCCGGGCCTACCGGTCCGTGACCACCGGGACCGGGCCCGTCGGCGTCGGGGGCGCTGTGAGCTCGGGTGCTGCCGCGCCCGCCACGCCCGCCGCGAGGGCGCGGCGCTCCGCCACCTGAGCGGGGGACAGCGTGCCGGTCCCGGCGCCCGAGGCCGCGGCGGCCGACAGGGACTCGACCCGGTGGCCCGCCGCGCGGTCCACCGTGACGGCGGTCCACTCGACACCGTCGACCGTGGCCGGGCCCTCCTCGGGCTTGCGCAGGTGCGCCAGGAGCATGAGCCCGTTCTGGGTCTCCGCGGCCAGGCCGGCGTGCGGTCCCTGGTTCGAGATGAAGTTGCCGAGGCCGTACGCCACCCACATGCCCTCGCCCCGGGGCCCGCCCGGGAGCTCCACCACCGGCTGCGGCACGTGGGCGTGGTGCCCGATGAGGAGGTCGACGGCGCCCGACGCCGCCAGCTCGTTCGCGATCTCCTCCTGCCGCGCCGTCGGTGCACTCGTGTACTCGACGCAGCAGTGGACGCTCGCCACGACGATGTCGGCGCCCGCCTCGCGAGCGGCGTTGGCCTGGGCGATCATCGCGGCCGTGTCGATGATCTGGACCATCCAGGGGCTGTCGGCCGGGACCGGGAGGCCGTTCGTGCCGTAGGTGGCCGCGATGTGCGCCACGCGGATGTACTGCCCCTCGCGCATGAGGGTGTAGACCTGCGGCGCGGCCGCCTCCTCGGCCGTGCGCGCGGTGCCGACGTGACCGAGCCCGGCGGCGTCGAACGCGTCGAGCGTGGCCACGACGCCGGCTGCTCCGCGGTCGACGCTGTGGTTGGAGGCGGTCGAGCAGCCGTCCCAGCCGGCGGCGGCGAGCCCCGGGACGAGCTCGGCGGGGGCGCCGAACATCGGGAAGCCGGACGGCGAGGTGCCCGGCGGCGCGACCGGCACCTCCATGTGGCACAGCGCGAGGTCGGCGCCCGCGATGAAGGGCTGGACGGGGGCGAAGAGCGACGCGAAGTCGTACGCGCCGCTGGCCCGTGCCGCGTCGTTGACGGGATCGTGGGTCAGGACGTCGCCCGCGGCCAGCAGCGTGAAGACGGCGTCGGGGCGGGGCGTCGGCGTCGGGCTGGGCTCCTGGGGCCGCGGCGTCCCGCGC
>JAEZZV010000105.1 GCA_023418375.1 Actinomycetes bacterium
GCCGCGGACCACGCCCGCCGGGTCGGCGGCCGCGCGGTACCGGGTCCCCAGCGCGCCGAGGGCGTCCGGCAGCGCACTTCCGTGCACCGTCACGGGCCCGGACCAGGCGTTGGTCGCAAGCTCCGCCGCGAGGGCAGTGACGAGCTCCCGGGCCTTGTCCTGCGGGCCGACGACGCAGATCGGGCCCCCGGCCGCCTCGAGGTCCACGAGGACGTCGCCGCCCTGGTCGTCCCGCCCGACGGACACCAGTCCCGGGTACGCGGCGTCGCCGCGACGGCGCGTGAACGGGTCGTGGGCGTCGACCGGGTGCCGCCACCGCCGCCCGTCGTCGTGGACCTCCCACGGCTCCGGCGCGTCCGACGACGGCGGGGACAGGAAGACCTCGACGGAGGCGTCGTCGACCCGTGCGGCGTAGACGGGCGGCAGGGGCAGCCGGGCCACCTCACGGGCCGCGACGAGCCCGCGCAGGGCGGCGTCGAGCCGGGCGGCGCGTTCAGGGTGCGCGCCGACGCGCAGCGCGACCTCCACCTCGACGGCCGCCGCCGAGGGCTCCGGCGTCCGGCGACGGCGGCGCAGGACCTCGATGCCGGCCAGGAGGCCCGCCGCGAGGAGGCCGGCACCGACGAGGCCGGGGAACGACTCCGACACGGGACGGGCGCCGGACTGCTGCGCCTCCTCGGCGTACGGCGTGACGACGCCGGCGCCGAGGCCTTCGGCCGTGCCGACCGCCGCCGGGCCCACGGGGCCCGCGGTGGGGGCAAGCGCCTCCGGCGCCGCGGAGGTGACCTCGGGGGTCGGCGCCGCGACCGCGACCACGCGCTCGACGCCCACGGCGTCCTCCGGCATGACCAGCAGCCAGTTCGGCTGGATCAGGCGCGCCAGCTCGAGCTGCCGCCCGTCCGCCTGGACCCGCCCCTTGTTCAGCTCGAAGATCTCCTGGTACCGGCGCCCGTCGCCGAGCGTGCGCTCCGCGATGTCCCAGAGGTTGTCGTGGTGGCGCCCGTCGGGCGGCTGGACCACGTACACGGGCTTGCCGGCCATGGCCGCGCCCTCCGCCGCGTCCAGCGGCATCTCACCGAGGTGGTAGGTGACGGCTCCCCCGGCGTCCGGGGCCACGACCGCCGCCGC
Organism: Actinomycetes bacterium; assembly: GCA_023418375.1. Taxonomy (GTDB): domain Bacteria; phylum Actinomycetota; class Actinomycetes; order Actinomycetales; family Cellulomonadaceae; genus Actinotalea. The sequence continues at coordinate 1,129 of JAEZZV010000105.1, forward strand.
GGGCGGGGCCTGCGGCAGACCGACCCCGCCGTCCGGGGCGTCCACCACCGCGACGACCGCGGGACCCGAGGTGGTCACCTGCGACACCGTCGGTTGCACCATCGCCGACGCGGGCCCGACGGTGGTGACCAGCAGCAGCAGCGACGCGACCAGCGTCCGGGCGAGGCGCTGGCTCGGACCCGACAGCGGGACGCGCGCCGGGAGCCCGATGCCGCGCACCGCGGAGCGCAGCTCGACCAGCACGCAGACGGTGAACTGGAGCCACGCGATCCAGGCCACCCACACGAGGACCGAGAGGACCTCCTCCACGCCGACCGTTGCGGTGAGCTGCTCCCGCGTGGGCAGCGACGTCGGCAGGTGCGGCACGCCGGCGAGGAGCACGAGGCCCACGGGCACGCCGACGACGATCAGGGCCAGCACGAGGGCCGCGCCGACGGACCGCCACACGGACGGGCGGTCGACGGGGTCGGCGATCCGCTGGAAGCGGCCCGGGCCGATCTCCCGCACTGCGGTGGGTGCGGGCTGGTGCTGGGTCGTCATGGTGCTCCGATCTCCTCGACGATCCCGACGGCGGGACGGGCGGTCGCGGTGCCCTCGACGTCGAACGACTGGATGAAGATGAGGGCGAGCAGCGAGGTGGACACGGTCTCGCGGACCGTCACCCGCACCTCCTGGGCGTCCGCCGCCACGGTGATCCGTCCCGCGTCGTACCCCTGGGCCACGAGGTGGTCCACCGCGGCCGCGGTCGCCGCGTCAGCGTCGATGGTCACGTCCCCGCCAGCACGCAGCGCGCCGTCGTCGACCTGGTTGGCTGCGGCTCGCGCGGCCTGCTCCGCGGCGTCGAAGGCGGCGGCCCGGGCGTTCACCGCCCTCCCACCGTCGACGACGAGCCCGGCGACGACCATCAGCACCACGACGAGTGCCAGGACCATCACGGAGGCTGCGCCGGCGTCGTCCCGGCCCCGCCCGCGCCACCGGCGCACGAGCGCCGTCACGCCGGCGCTCACAGCCCGGTCCTGCGGTACGTGTCGAGCGGTGCGGTGCTCTGGCCGGAGACCGAGGCCACGCCGCGGAGCCCGATCAGGCCCAGGTTCGACCAGGAGACGTCGCAGGAGACCTCCACGGACAGCGTCCGGCCGGCGGCGAACTCCCCGGAGAGCACGACGGGCCGGCACGTGAGCGTGTCCGGCAGGACGGCGTCGGCCGCGCGCTGCGCAGCGGCGAGGGCCGAGGCCTCGTCCCGCTGGAGGGTCGCGGCACGCACCGCCTCGCGCGCGGCCGCCTGCACGTCGCCCTCGGCGGTGGTGTACCGACCGAAGGCGACCACCAGCAGCATCACCATGAGCAGCGCCGGCACCAGCAGCACCACCTCGACGGCCATCGAGCCCTCGTCCCCCCTGCGCCCGGCCTCAGACATCTGGCTGGAACTCCTCCACCGGTCCGCGGACGGTCACGGAGACGCGCGGGGCGAACCCGCCGACGATCTCCACCGCCCGGCCCGTCACCGTGACCTCCACCTCGGCGTCGCCGACGGCCGTCGCCTCCACGACGACGTCGGTCAGCGCCTGGCCACCCACGGCCTCCGCGTACGCCAGGCCGCGGGCCTCCGCCTCCGCGAGAGCGGCGGCGCTCCCCCCGCCCGCGCGGGCCGCGCGAGCCGCCTCACGCGCCGCGGCCCCGGCGATCTGGTTCCCGTGCCAGCTCAGCGCGAACTGCACTGTCAGGAAGATGACCAGCATCAGCACCGGCGTGTACAGGACCAGCTCCACCGAGGTGGCACCGCGCTCGGAGTCCTGCAGGCGACGCCGCAGGGCTGCGCTCACACGCCCCCGCCACCCGGAGCGTCGGGGATCTCGATGCTCTCGGCCTGGTTCTTCACCATGTTGTAGATGAAGGCGCCGACCGCTGCGGCGAGCAGCACCAGGATCCCGGTGATGATGACCCACTCGATCGTCGAGGCGCCGCGGTCGGGAGCGGAACGCGCCCGTGCGAGGCGACGCCGCAGCTCCAGCACGAGGATGCCCCACGGGGTCGTCAGGTCCATGTCCGTTCCTTTCGTCGACAGCCTCGGGCGGGCACTCCCGCCCGACGTTACAGCCCGCCCATCACCTTCATGAGGGCGGGATAGATCAGGAAGAGGAGGAAGCCGAGCGAGAGCAGGAGCTGGGCCACGAGCATCGACTGGGACGCCTCGCCCGCCTTGCCCTCGGACTCCGCGAGCTCCCGGCGCCGCATCGAGCTCGCCCGCGCGCTGAGCGAGTCGCGCACCTTGGCACCGTCCTCGGCGACCAGCGACAGCGCCGCCGCCAGGTCCCGCAGCTCCTCGACGCGGACCTGCTCGCCCAACGTGCCGAGCGCGGCCCAGGGGGTCTCGCCGCGGAGCCGGGCCGCGCTCAGGGTGTCCCGGATGCGCACCATCGCCCACCCGTCGCTGAGCGCCGAGGCCCCCTGGAGGGCCTCCGGGACGCCGCGCCCGCCGGCGAGACTCATGGCGACGAGGTCGAGGAAGGACCCCACCACGTGCCGGAAGTCCCGGCGCCGCTCGGCCGCGCGGGACCGGACGGATGCGAGCGGCAGCGCGGCCCCGATCGCCGCCCCGACCAGCGGGACGAGGAGCGGCAGGGCTCCGCCGACGCGGACACCGACCACCATGAGCTCGATGGCGACCGCCAGGGGCAGCAGGAACCCGCCGACGGCCGCGAGGACCGTCCAGGCCAGGAACGTGTCCGTGCTGCGTCCGAGCAGCGCGAGGTCGGAGCGCAGGCCCCGCAGCTCCAGGCCCGCGGACCCCAGGAGGTCGTCCGTGCGTCGCCCCAGCGAGCGGATCCAGCCGCCGTCCTCCGCGTCGCCGCTGCCGTCGAGCGCGACGGCCTCCATCCGCCGGGTGGCACGCAGCGCGTCCAGCCGCGCAAGCGCCCCGGCCGGGCGCGAGCCGGGCGGCAGCAGCACGACGACGAGCAGGAGCAGACCGACCCCGGCGACCGCGCCGGCGACGAGGACCGTCATGCGACACCTCCGCCGCGCGACGCAGGTGCCCGGTCGGCGGGTCGCTCAGCCGTGCGGTCGGGCGTGGCCACGAGGAACCTGGACGGCATGTCGATGCCGGACAGCCGCTTCATCCAGGCGAAGCCGCCGGCGAAGCACAGCACCACCGCCGCGAGCACGAGCTGGCCCGTCGGCGTCCCGTAGGGCGCCACGTACTCCCGGTTGGCGATGGTGAGACCGCCCATCACCGCGATGGAGAAGCCCATCACGATCTGCGCGGACCTGCGCGTCGAGCTGCGGCCCGCGGCCACCCGCTGACGCATGTCGACCTCGGCGCGAGCGGCCTCGGACAGCGAGGTGAGGACCTGGCGCAGGCCCGGTCCGCGCAGCCGCGCGTTGAGGATCAGCGCCGCGACGACCAGGTCGGCGCTCGGGTCGTCCACCTCGTCCGCGAGCCGCTGCAGCGCCACCGGCAGGGGCACCCGCACGCGCAACCGGTCGACGAGCATCCGGAGCTGCGGCTGGATCGCGGGCGACGCCGCGTGCACCGTCGCCGGGATGGCCTGCTCCAGCCCGACGGCGCCCGCGATCGTGTCGCGCAGCGACTCCGTCCAGGCGGCGAGCCCTTCCACGCGCGCTGTCGCGAGCCGCTCCGCCGAGGCGCCCCCGAACAGCGCGGGCCAGCCGACGACGAGGGCGGCGGCCGCGACCGCGGCGACCGGCCACCGCGTCCCGACGAGGACCCCCAGGCCCACCGCGAGAGCCACCACCGCCCGGCGCCCGAGCCGACCCTGCAGTCGCCCGCCGCCGTGCACGACGCCGGGGGGGCGCGCCGGCGTGCCCATCACCGCGAGCACCAGGAGCGCAGCCCCGGCCCCCACCACCCCGCCGAGCAGGGTGACGGCGAGGGTGCTGCTGCTCATCGGCCCACCCGCAGGTCCGCCATGCCCGGCACGTAGCCGACCGCCGCCAGCTCGTCCATGCACGCGATGGGCGCCGCGGGGACCGCCGCCCCGCCGGGCCCGGGGGCGAAGATCTCGCTCGAGAGCACCCGCCCGTCGACGCCGTTGACCTCACGGATGCTCGCGACGTACCGCCGGAGCCGCCCGCCCTGGGGCGCCTCGTTGTGCTTCTGCACGAAGACGACGAAGTCGATCGCGCCGGCGATGAGCATCATCGTGGCGTCGACCGGGAGCCGCTCCACGGACTGGATCGCGTAGGTCGAGATCCGGTTGAAGACCTCGATCGAGCTGTTCGCGTGGATCGTGGACAGCGAGCCGTCGTTGCCCTGGCTCATGGCGTTGAGCATCGTGACGATCTCGTCGCCCAGCACCTCTCCGACGATGACCCGGCTGGGGTTCATCCGCAGGCTCCGCCGGACGAGCTCGGCCATGGTGATGGCCCCGTTGCCCTCGGAGTTCGGCAGCCGCTCCTCGAAGGCGACGACGTTCGGGTGCAGGTCCCGGTACTCGCCGAGGCCGAGCTCGAGCGCCCGCTCGACGGTGATGAGGCGCTCGTGCGGGGGGATCTCGTTGGCGAGGGCCCGGAGCAGGGTCGTCTTCCCGGCGTTGGTCGCGCCGGCGATCATGATGTTCTTGCGCGCCGCGACCGCCGCCGACAGGAAGGCCGCGACCTCCGGGCTCATCGACCCGAGTCGGACCAGGTCGTCCAGGTGCACCCGGGACAGCCGCGCCCGCCGGATCGAGACCGCCGGTCGGGCGCACACGTCCATCACGGCGGACAGCCGGCTGCCGTCGGGGAGGCGGAGGTCCAGCTGCGGGTTCGCCGAGTCGAAAGGACGACTGGTGAGGCCCGAATAGGCGCCGAGGATCTGGACGAGCTCGATGAGCTCGTCGTCCGACTCCGCGACCGGTGGCATGCGGAGCTCGCGGCCGTCGGCGTACTGGACGAAGACCTCCTCGCAGCCGTTGATATCGATGTTCTCGACGTCGGGGTCGTCCAGCAGCGGCTGGAGGCGGCCGACCCCGAAGAGAGCGGCGTGGATGCCCGAGGAGATCTCCTCCTCCTCGTGCGGCGTGGGGGGCGTGTGCCCGGCCGCGAGCTCCTCCCGGGCGAAGCCGTCGAGCACCCGCCCGATGACCGCCCGAGCGAACTGACGCTCGTCCTCGCCCGACATGGGCGGGAGCCCGGCGGCCGCGTCCTCGCGACGCTGCCGCGCCAGGACGTCCGCCACCTCCTCGCGCAGACGCCGTACGACCCCCTGGTCCACCGACATCGCCTACCCCCTCAGTACCCGGTCGCGACGCTGTGCGCCGCGAGCCGCCGGACGGGCTCGACCAGCTCGCGGGCCGAGCGCACGAGAAGCGAGCGGGCGATCCCCCGGTGCACGCGTCCGGCGAGAACGTCCGCGGCCCGCGGGTCGTGGGCCAGTCGCCCGACGACCGGCACGGTCAGCCCTTCGTGCGCGAGCAGCTGCTCCAGCTCCACGGGCGAGGAGGCGTCCCGCGGATCCGTCACGACGACCACGCCGATCCCGGGTCGGCGGCCGGCCGCGTCCGCGGAGGTGAGCCAGCGCAGCCGCTCACGGAGGTGCGCGTACGCCTCCAACCGCGGGCGGACCACGAGCAGCACGGCGTCAGCCGCCTGGACCACGGGTAGCACGGGGGTCCCGGGAACGAGCCGGCCGCAGTCCGCGACGACCGTGGCCCGCGCGTTCGCGAAAACCCGGGCGAGCGCGGGCCACGCTCCCCCGAACCCCGTCACCTGCTCCGGGTGCGAGACGCCGACGAGCACCGGCAGCCCTCCATCGAGGATCTGGATGTGCTCGCCGAGGGCGTCGGCCTCGAGGCCACGACGCGCGTCGGCACCGAGGGACAGGAGGCCGCGCTCGGGGTCGAGGGGCGCCCCGCCCGCGCCACGCCCGTGCAGGGCGACGTCGCCGCCTGCAGGGTCGCAGTCGGCGAGCAGGACGTCGCTCGGCCAGACCGACGCGAGGACCCGCGCGGCCGTCGTGACACCAGGCGCCCCCTTGGCGGACGCGACAGCGACCAGCACCTCAGTCCCCCATCGCGGTGCCGCGCTCGATGAGCACGACGGCGAGCTCGCCCGCCGCCGCGACCGCCGCCACGGAGGCGCCGTCACGGTCCGGCACGATGAAGCTCACCGTCGCCGCCGAGCTGCCCAGCCCGCCGGACTCGTTCTCGCGGTAGCCGCCCACCCGCGCGTCGGGCACCAGGATCGTGCCCTGACCGTCCACGACCCGGACCAGCTGGACCAGGTCGCCCTGCTCCAGGCCGCTCGCCGGCATCCGCCCGGCCGCGAGCGATGCGCCCACCGCCACCAGGCCCGGCTGGAGCGGCGCGGAGGTCACGAGCATCGTGGTGTCGAGCAGCTGGCCCGCGGCGATGCTCGTCCGCGCGTAGCGCCCGGCGAGCAGGTCGCCCTGCGACGCCGGGATGAGCTTGGTGCCCTCGGCGGCCACCGGGACCGTGGTGAGGTCCGCGCCGCTGATCGCCGAACCGGCGGGGATGTCGCGGGCCGCGACGAGCACCTCGACGCGTTCGTCCGCGCGCAGGGCCAGGAGCCCCGCGGCGGCCGCGCCGCCGACGATGAGCAGGACGGCCAGGGCCGCCAGCATCGGGCGGCGCTCCCGCGGCGCCGGGGGC
>JAEZZV010000241.1 GCA_023418375.1 Actinomycetes bacterium
CCCCGACACCCCGCCCCCGGTCGCCGCCGCCCAGCCGGCCACGGCCCCCTACGCCGAGACGCCCCAGGCGCGCGTGCAGTGGCCGGAGGCCCCGCCGGAGCCCGTCGTCGAGCGCCTGCGCGGGCCGGCCGCCCGCGTCGTCGCGAACATGACCGCGAGCCTGGAGATCCCGACGGCGACCTCCGTGCGGGCCGTGCCCGCCAAGCTCATGGTCGACAACCGCATCGTCGTCAACAACCACCTCCGCCGCGGCCGCGGCGGCAAGGTGTCCTTCACGCACCTCATCGGGTACGCGGTGGTGGAGGCGCTGGCGGACATGCCGGTGATGAACGCCGGCTTCGGCGAGCAGGACGGCAAGCCCGCCGTCGTGCACCACGGTCAGGTGAACCTCGGCCTCGCGATCGACCTCGCCAAGCCCGACGGCTCCCGTCAGCTCCTCGTACCGAACATCCGCAACGCGGACGCCATGGACTTCGGCCAGTTCGTGGCCGCGTACGAGGACGTGGTCCGGCGCGCGCGCGCCGGCAAGCTCGCCGTCGAGGACTTCGCCGACACCACGATCAGCCTGACCAACCCCGGGACCATCGGCACGGTCCACTCCGTCCCCCGCCTCATGCCCGGTCAGGGCACGATCGTCGGCGTCGGCGCCATGGACTACCCCGCCGAGTTCCAGGGCGCGTCGGAGGAGCAGCTCGCGCGGATGGGCGTCTCGAAGGTGCTCACCCTGACGTCCACCTACGACCACCGGATCATCCAGGGCGCCCAGTCCGGGGAGTTCCTGCGCATCGTCGGGGCGAAGCTGCTCGGCGAGGGAGGCTTCTACGACCGGGTCTTCACGTCGCTGCGCGTCCCCTACGAGCCCGTGCGGTGGGTCCGCGACAACACCGTCGACGCCGACACCGAGCTCGCCAAGCCTGCCCGGATCGCCGAGCTCATCCACGCCTACCGCTCCCGCGGGCACCTCATGGCCGAGACGGACCCGCTCGCCTACCGCCAGCGCAAGCACCCCGACCTGGACATCCAGAACCACGGCCTGACGCTGTGGGACCTCGACAGGTACTTCCCGACGGCCGGCTTCACCGGCAAGCCCCGAGCCACGCTGCGCGAGATCCTCGGTCTGCTCCGGGACTCCTACTGCCGCACCGTCGGTGTGGAGTACATGCACCTGCAGGACCCGCGGCAGCGCCGCTGGCTGCAGGAGCGCCTCGAGGCGGAGTGGGCGCCCACGCCGCGTGAGGACCAGCTCCGGATCCTGCGCCGGCTCAACGCCGCCGAGGCGTTCGAGACGTTCCTGCAGACCAAGTTCGTCGGCCAGAAGCGGTTCTCCCTCGAGGGCGGCGAGTCGCTCATCCCGCTCCTCGACGCCATCCTCACCGAGGCGGCCGCCGGCGGGCTCGACGAGGTCTGCATCGGCATGTCGCACCGCGGTCGCCTGAACGTCCTGACGAACCTCGCGGGCAAGAGCTACGGCCAGGTCTTCGCCGAGTTCGAGGGCAACCAGGACCCGCGGAGCGTCCAGGGCTCGGGTGACGTGAAGTACCACCTCGGGACCGAGGGCGTCTTCACCGCGGAGTCCGGCGCGAGCACGCGCGTCTACCTCGCGGCGAACCCGTCGCACCTAGAGGCCGTGGACCCGGTGCTCGAGGGCATCGTGCGCGCCAAGCAGGACCGGATCGACCTCGGGGGCGACGGCTTCTCCGTGCTGCCCGTGCTCATCCACGGCGACGCGGCCTTCGCGGGCCAGGGCGTGGTCGTGGAGACCCTCAACCTCGCCCAGCTCCGCGGGTACCGGACCGGCGGCACGATCCACGTCATCGTGAACAACCAGGTGGGCTTCACCACCGGGCCGTCGTCGTCGCGCTCCACGCACTACTGCACGGACGTCGTCAAGGGTCTCCAGGTGCCGATCTTCCACGTCAACGGGGACGACCCCGAGGCGTGCGTGCGCGTGGCGGAGATGGCGTTCGAGTTCCGCGAGCAGTTCGACCGCGACGTCATCATCGACATGGTCTGCTACCGGCGACGCGGCCACAACGAGGGCGACGACCCCTCGATGACGCAGCCGCTCATGTACAACCTGATCGAGGCCAAGCGCAGCGTCCGCAAGCTGTACACGGAGTCGCTGGTCAGCCGCGGCGACATCTCCGTCGAGGAGGCGTCCCAGGCCCTGCAGGACTACCAGGCGCAGCTCGAGCGCGTCTTCGCCGAGACGAAGGAGAACGCGGCGCGTCCGCGGCCCGACGGCGAGTCGCTGTCCGGCCTGGAGAAGCCCGAGTCCCAGCAGGAGGACGCGGGCACGATGGTCGGCTGGCGCACGGCCGTCGACCCCGAGGTCCTCCAGCGCATCGGGCGGGCCCACGTGCGCCCGCCGGAGGGCTTCGCCGTCCACCCCAAGCTCGAGCAGCTCCTCGCCAAGCGCGAGCAGATGTCGGTGGGCGGCGGCGTCGACTGGGGCTACGGCGAGATCCTCGCCTTCGGCTCGCTGCTCATGGAGGGCACGCCGGTCCGGCTCGCCGGCCAGGACTCGCGGCGCGGCACCTTCGTCCAGCGGCACGCCGTGCTCCACGACCGCAACACCGGCGCGGAGTGGACGCCGCTGCTCTACCTCTCGAGCGACCAGGCGAAGTTCTGGGTCTACGACTCCTCGCTGTCGGAGTTCGCGGCCATGGGCTTCGAGTACGGCTACTCCGTGGAGCGCCCGGACGCCCTCGTGCTGTGGGAGGCGCAGTTCGGCGACTTCGCCAACGGCGCCCAGACGATCGTCGACGAGTTCGTCTCCTCCGCCGAGCAGAAGTGGGGCCAGCGGTCGTCGGTCGTGCTCCTGCTCCCCCACGGCTTCGAGGGGCAGGGACCCGACCACTCGTCGGCCCGCATCGAGCGGTACCTGCAGCTGTGCGCCGAGGACAACATGACGGTCGCGATGCCCAGCACGCCGGCCTCGTACTTCCACCTGCTGCGCCGGCAGGCGTACGAGCGCCCGCGCCGGCCCCTGGTGGTGGCCACGCCCAAGTCGCTGCTGCGGCACAAGGCGGCCACGTCGTCGGTCGAGGAGTTCACCCAGGGCTCGTTCCGGCCCGTCATCCCCGACGAGCACCTGCCCGCCGACGCGCGCGTCGACCGGGTGCTCCTGTGCTCCGGGAAGGTCTACTACGACCTTCTCGCGCACCGCGTGAAGGCGGCCGACGGCGCCACGGCCATCGTGCGGCTCGAGCAGCTCGCTCCGGTCGACGTCGAGGCCCTGCGCGCCGCCGTCGCCGGCTACGGGGACGCCGAGCTCGTCTGGGTCCAGGAGGAGCCTGCGAACCAGGGCGGGTGGACATACGTGTCGGCGGCCGTCGGCGACCGGCTCGGCAGGCCACTACGGCGCGTGTCGCGCGCGGCCGCCGCCTCTCCGGCCACGGGCTCGAGCAAGACGCACCTCGCCGAGCAGGACGCCCTCGTCGCGGAGGCGTTCGCCCGATAACCGGGCGCGAGCGACGCGCGCGCTCCCGGCGCGCGTCGCTGCCGGGGGCGCCGCCCGCCGTCCGCCAGACTGCTGGGGTGACGGGAGGGGCGATGACGGCCGAGCAGCGGCGGATCTGCGTGATCGGGGACGAGCTGGTCGCCGGCGCGGGCGACCCGAAGGCCCTGGGGTGGCTCGGCCGGGTGATGGCGCGCACGCCGCTGGACCCGGCACCCGTCGTCATGCCGCTCGCCGTCCCCGGCGAGACGACGGCGGGGCTCGCCGCACGCTGGGAGGCCGAGGTCATGCTCCGGCTGGGACCCGAGCCCGTGCCCGGCACCCACCACCTCGTCGTCGCGCTCGGCCGCGCCGACCTGGCCGCGGGGGTGTCGCTGGCGCGCAGCCGGCTCAACCTCGCGAACGTGCTCGACACCGCCGAGTCGCGGCGCCTGGCGACCTTCGTCGTCGGGCCGCCGCCCGGCGCGCACGACGATCCCGAGAGCCAGGCGGAGCTCTCCGCCGCGTTCGCGGACGTCGCCACCCGGCGCCGGGTGCCGTACGTGGAGACCTACGCGCCGCTCGCGCGGCACGAGCAGTGGCTCGCCGACCTGGCCGGGGGCGACGGGCACACGCCGCGCCAGGCCGGCTACGGCCTGCTGGCCTGGCTCGTGCTCCACTCGGGCTGGAACCGCTGGCTGGGACTGCCCGAGGACGGCGCCTGAGCCCGACGGCCCGCGCGTCGTCCACGCCACGGCTCACTCCACGGGGAGGGGCTCCCGGTCCGCGAGGATCGCGCGCACGGTCGGGGCGTCGACCGGCCGGGAGAAGAGGTACCCCTGGCCCAACGCGCACGCGGAGGTGCGCATGACGTCGCACTGGTCGACGGACTCGATGCCCTCCGCGACGGTGGACAGGTGGAGCGTTCGGCCGAGCTCGACGATCGCCCTGGCCAGCTGCGCCGCCTCAGGATCCCGGCCGACGTCGTCGACGAACGCCTTGTCGATCTTGAGGATGTCCACCGGGAACGAGCGGAGCGAGGTCAGCGACGAGTACCCGGTGCCGAAGTCGTCGACCGCCAGCCCCACGCCGAGGGCCTTGAGCTCGCGCAGCCGCCCGACGGCGGTGTCGCGGTCCTTCATGAGGATCGACTCGGTGATCTCCAGGACCAGCGCGTCGGCGGGCAGCCCGGACTCCGCGAGCACGGTCGCGACCTGGCCCGCGAACCCGGGCTCCTGGAGCTGACGGCCCGAGAGGTTCACCGCGACGGCGGGCGCCAGGCCCGCGGGCAGCGCGGAGTGCCACGCGCGCGCCTCCCGGCATGCCTCCCGGAGCACCCACTCTCCCACCGCCAGGATGAGGCCGGTCTCCTCCGCGACCGGGACGAACTGCAGCGGCGGCACCCAGCCGTGGCCGGGGCGCTGCCAGCGCAGCAGCGCCTCGACGCACACGATGTCGCCCGAGGCGAGGTCGACGATCGGCTGGTAGTGCAGCTGGAGCTCCTGGCAGCTGAGCGCGTTGCGCAGGTCGGTCTCCAGCGAGACCCGCCGCTCGAACCTGTCCCGCATCTCCAGGTCGAACACGACCGAGCGCCCGGCGCCGGACTGCTTCGCCTCGTACATCGCGACGTCCGCGTCGCGCACCAGCGACTCGCCGTCGACCCGGCCGGGCGCGGCGGTGACGATGCCGATGCTCGCGTCGACGAAGACCTGGCGCCCGTGGACCCGGGTGGGCTGGCGCAGGCTCTCGCCGATCCGGTCGGCGATCGCGATCACCTGGCCGACGTCGTCGACCCCCTCCACGAGCACGGCGAACTCGTCGCCACCGAACCGGGCAGCCGAGTCACCCGGCCGCAGGCACGCCCTGATCCGCGCGCCGACCTCGTACAGCAGCTGGTCCCCGGCGGCGTGGCCGAGGGTGTCATTGACCATCTTGAAGCGGTCGAGGTCGATGAAGCACACCCCGACGAGCGGCCCGGGCGAGGCGGACAGAGCCTCGTCGAGGCGCTGAATGAACAGGCGGCGGGTGGCCAGGCCGGTGACCGTGTCGTGGTTCGCACGATCCATCTCGGCCAGGGTCAGCGCGTCGGTCAGTGCGAGGCTGACCTGCTCCGCGAACGCCTCGAGGACCGCCTGCTCCTCCATGCCGTACTCGCGGTCGGGGTCGCCCGAGGCGACGACGAGCACGCCGGCCGGGCGCGGGCCCTCGTGCACCGGTGCGGCGAGCGCCGCCTTGGGCCGCCGACCGCCCGGCCAGTCCTCGGGCTCGGGGCCGCGGAGCACCGGCCCCCGCGCCAGCACGACGCGATCCGCGGTGATCGCGGCCCAGGTGGGATCGGTCGACGAGGGCCGGGAACGCCGCACGGCCGCCTCCGCGGCCGGGGGCATCCCCCGGGACGTCACGTGCACGAACCGGTTGGGCTCCGCCCGGTCCACCAGGCAGATCGCGGCGACGTCGTCGCCGAGCAGCGTCCGTGCCGAGTCCGCGATCGTGCCGAGCACCTCGTCGAGCGGCGCCCGCCGGGTGACGGCGCGCTGCACGCCGACGAGGTGCTCCAGGAGCTGGTGGCGCACCCGCAGCGACTCGAGCAGGCGCGCGTTCTCGGCGGCGTGCTGCTCGGAGAGGGCACGCATCGCGCGCTCGCCCTCGACGGTGCGCAGCGAGCCCACGGCCACGTGGTACGCGCGGGCCATGCCGCGCAGCAGGTGCGTCTCGGCCGGCGAGAACGCGCTGGTCGAGGCGCGAGCGATCACCAGGTGCCCGTCCCGCGCGTCGCGAAGCGGCGCGGCCGCCGCCGCGCACAGCCCGATGCCGGGCACCTGGACCTCCCGCGCACCCCGGTGGGCGACCGCGAGGAGCTCGGCACGGCCGGCCGCACCCTCCGGGAAGCCGACGGCCGCCACGACGCCGTCGAGCACGACGGCACCGACCTCCGCCTCGAAGGCCGCCGCCGCGCGCTCCGCGGCGACCTGCGCCGCCGACACCTCGTCGGAGCACGAGGAGACGGCGGTCAGGAACTGGACCAGCAGCTGGGTGGAGAAGGTCTCCGCGGGGCTCGGCATGCTCAGGCCAGGGCCAGGACCACGTGGGTCTGGTTGTGGAAACCGTCGATGCCCCGCGTCCGGGCGATCTCGCCGCAGGTGTGGAAGCCGGCGAACGGAGCGGCCGCGGCTGCGGCGGCGATGCGGTCGCCCTCGCGCACGGTGCCGTCGGGGCCCAGCACCGACCGGAGGGCGGAGCAGCTGAAGACCAGGAGGCCCAGCGGCTCCCGGCCCTCGAGGGCGCCGATCGCCTCGTCGCAGGTGTCGGTCGCGGCCTCGAGGATCGAGTCGGCGTCGCCCTCCATGAGCCAGACGAGCGCACCTTGCGGGATCTCGCCGCCACCGCCGATGGAGCGCCCGACGGCGTCGACCTCCGTGCAGAGGTTGCGGACCTCGGTCCCCGCCCGGCGCTCGATCCCGATCGGCCGGGTCAGGGCGAACCGGTGGAACGCACCGACGTCCGTGTACGCCTCGTCCGGGGCGCCCGCTCTCCGCAGGAAGGCGTCCATGGCCGGTTCGTCGTCCAGCGTGAGCACCCGGCCGTTCTCGCACCGCGTGACCGTCATCGGCTCCCCGACAGGCCGCCAGCCGTGGCCCACCGCGATGCCGATGGGGCCGTCGGAGTGCAGCATCGCGCCCACCGCCGAGCCGTGCAGCACCTCGTCATCGACGAACTGGAAGGTCTTGTCCATCGCCCAGCGGTCCGCCGCCGCGCCCCCGACGACGGGCACGCTCGCGCCGAAGACCTCGTACACGCCGCGGAGGATCTCCTCCTGGTCCCGCAGGAGGCTGTCCGTGAGAAGGAGCATCGCGCTCCGCGGCCGCTGCGCGTCGGAGCCGCGCAGGGCGCGCGCCAGCTCCACGCCGGCCCCCCGCTGCCGGCCCGCGGCGCCGGGCGCTGCTGCCGTCGTCGCGGCGAAGCCCTGACCGCCCAGCACCGTGACGAGGACCGTGCCGTCGGAGGGGCCGCCGCGCCACAGCTCGCTGTGCGTGGAGCAACCGATGAGCGGCGTGCTCCCCGTGACCGAGCGGACGCCGTCGAGCACGGCGCGGTGGTCGTGGGCGATCGAGGCGAGGACGACCACCAGGCGCGGGTCCCGGCCGACGGTGGCCGCGCGTGCGGCATCGGCGCCGGCCTCTCGCGAGTCCGTCGCCGCCGAGTGCCCGACGCCGATCCACCGACGCGGCTCCAGGCCCGCCATCGAGGCCATGTCACCCTCCGGACGGTGCCCAGTGGTATGGCACCGCTCTCCACCCATCGGCCCGCCAGGGCTGTCCCTGAGCCGTTGCCAGGGTGAACTAGAGCACAGCAGGGGCTCAGCGTGTGTCCAGGGTCCCCCGAATGGCCGTACGCGCCGACTCCAGGACCGTCCGGACCGTGTCCACGGTGAGCCGACCGAGCGCCCCACGCGCGTCGGCACGGCGGATCTCGGCCCGCATCTCGTCGCGGAACTCGTGCAGCATGGCCTCGATCTCGGCGCGGTGCGCGCGGGAGGCCGCCCGGGCGTCGTCCGTGCTCACGGGTCGCGCGGAGGCGCGCGCCTCCTGAGCCGCCGCGGCGAGGTCGGCGCGCAGCCCGGCCATCGCGCCGCGCACCTCGTCGCGCACCTGCGCGGCGAGCGTGCGGACGGTCTCGGCGAGGTCCTCCTCGATCGCGGCGAGGTCGCCCTGGCGGGCGGCGAGCTCGGCCCGGCCCGCGTCGGTGAGCGCGTACGTGCCCTTGCGCCCCTCGTCCGAGCGCGTGACGAGTCCCTCCTCCTCCAGGCGCGCGAGCCGCGGGTACACCGTTCCGGGACTGGGCCGGTACGTGCCTCCGAACCGGTCCGCGAGCGCGGTGATGAGCTCGTAGCCGTGCTTGGGCCCGGTGCCGAGGAGGGCCAGCAGGTACAGGCGGAGCTGGCCGTGGGCGAAGACGGGCATCAGGCCCCACCCTCGTGGCGCACGGACGCGGAGCGCAGCACCGTCACGTGGCCGGAGACCGTGTTCGCCTGGACGTGGCAGGTCCCGTCGCCCGTGACGACCTCGACGTTGCCGGTCAGCGGTCCCTCGCCGCTGCGAGCCTGGCCGTCGACGACCACCTTCCCCGAGACGCTGCGGACGGCGACCGTGACGCCGAGGTCCTCGGGCACCCGGACGGTGGCGTGTCCCGAGACCGTCTGCACGCTCACCCCCGCCGCCCGCGCCGCGTCGAGGGTCACGGCACCCGACACGGTGACGACTGTCGCCTGGGTGAACGCGCCGGAGGCGGTCACGGTGCCGGAGACGGCGTTGGCGCGCAGGTCGCCGGCGTGCCCGCGGACGACGACGTCGCCGGACACCGACTTCACGGCCAGCACGCCCTGCGTCCCGTCGGTGACCAGGGAGCCGGAGACCGTGTTCGCCTGCACTCCGGCGGCCACGTCGCCGACGAAGCCCTCCGCGCTGACCGTGCCGAGCCGCACCGCGACGTCGTGCGGAACGGCGACGTGCACGTCGGCGGTGTCGGCCGAGCGCCAGGAGAGGAACCTGTCCAGCCAGCCCTCCCAGCCGCCGAGGGTGAACGCGTAGCCGACGCGCAGCTCGCCGTCGACCAGGCTCACCTCGAGGGGCCGGCCCGACACCCGGTGCACCTCGATGCGCGCGCCCGGCTCGTCGCGGCCGACGACGTCGACCCGACCTGCGACGACGGCGACCCGCAGGGCGCGCACGTCCTCGACCTCGATGATCTGCGGGCCGGTGACGACCCACGACTCCCCGCTGACGTCCTGGCTCACGAGCGGTCCTCCCTGCACGAGATATATCGCGTTTCCGAGAACACGTTATATCTCGAACTGAGCGCACGCAAGCGAGCCCTGCGGATCGACGCGCGCGAGGCTGCGCGGTCCCGCTCCCTCCGGCCCCACAGGGCGCCTCAGCGCACGACGCCGGCCGCGCGCAGCTCCACCGTCAGGTCCTGCGGGTTCGATGCCACCGAGCAGGCGTCCTCATAGCTGACGACGCCCTCGCTCACGAGCGTGAAGAGGTGCTTGTCGAAGGTCTGCATCTTGTAGAACTCACCATCGGCGATGAGGTCCTCGAGCGGCGGGTTGGTGAACGGGTCGACGATCGCCTCGGCGGTCCGGCCGGTGTTCACCAGCACCTCGACCACGGCCACGCGACCGGTCCCGTCGCTGCGCCGGACCAGGCGCTGCGAGACGATGCCCCGCAGCGACTGCGCCAGGGCGCCGCGGACCTGCTTCTGCTCGTGCGGCTGGAAGAAGTCGACGATGCGGTTGATCGTCTCCGACGCGTCGATCGTGTGCAGGGTCGAGAGCACCAGGTGGCCGGTCTCCGCCGCGGACAGCGCCGCGCGCACCGTCTCCACGTCGCGCATCTCGCCGACGAGGATGACGTCCGGGTCCTGCCGCATCGCGGCCCGCAGCGCGACCGTGAAGTCCGCCGTGTCGTAACCGACCTCCCGCTGGGACACGATCGCCTTCTTGTCCTTGTGCAGGATCTCGATCGGATCCTCGATCGTGACGACGTTGACCTCCTTGAAGGTGTTGATGAGGTCGACCATCGACGCGAGGGTCGTCGTCTTGCCCGAGCCGGTCGGCCCCGTCACGAGCACGAGGCCGCGGGGCTCCAGCGCCAGCTCGCCGAGGACCTCCGGCAGGTGCAGCTCGTCGAGCGTCTGGGCGCCCATCGCGACCCGGCGGAAGACCAGGCCGAGGGTCCCGCGGGCCCGGAACACGTTGACACGGAACCGGCCGACGCCGGAGAGCGAGTACGCGAAGTCCGCCTCGTTGGTCCGCGCGAAGCTCTCGGTGAGCTCGGCCGGGAGCACCTGGGACACCATGTGCTCGGTGTCCGCCGGGTGCAGGTCCGGCACCTGGAGCCTGCGCAGCCGACCGTCCACCCGCAGCCGTGGGGCCGAGCCGACCTTGCAGTGCAGGTCAGAGCCCTTGCTGCTGGCCAGCGCGTGGAGGAGCGGGATGACGGACTGCGGTTGCTGCTGCTCGGTCACGTGGTGTTGATCGGGCGACGGCGCGCCGGACTTGAGCGCCGACGCCCGCCCGGACGGGCCCGTCGGCGCGCGGCGGCGCAGGCTCAGTCGACGGTCTGGACCTGGGCCCGCAGGACCGTGAGCTGCTGCCGGATCCGCACGTGCAGCTCGGTGGGTGCCACCTCCGTGCACGACCGACGGACCAGCTTCTTGAGGTGGTCGGCGACGTCGTACTCGGACAGGCACGGCTCGCAGTCGGCGAGGTGCCGACGGATGCGGTCGCCCTCGAGCTCGCTGATCTCCGCGTCGATGAACTCGAAGAGGCGCGCGAGCGCCTCGCCGCAGTCGACGTCGTGCTCGTGGTCGCCATCGCCGTGGACGTGCACGGCGTCGGTCGTGTCGCTCACGACTCGCTCCCCTCGGTCCGGCTGGGGACGAGGCCCCGCTCGCGGGCGTAGTCGGTCAGCAGCTCCCGGAGCTGGCTGCGGCCGCGGTGCAGGCGGGACATCACCGTCCCGATCGGAGTGCCCATGATCTCCGCGATCTCCTTGTAGGCGAATCCCTCGACGTCGGCCAGGTACACCGCGATCCGGAAGTCCTCGCCGATCGCCTGCAACGCCTCTTTCACGTCGGAGTCGGGCAGGTTGTCGAGGGCCTCGGCCTCGGCGGACCGCAGCCCCGTCGACGTGTGCGACGCGGCGCGCGCGAGCTGCCAGTCCTCGACGTCCTCGGACGCGGCCTGGAGCGGCTCCCGCTGCTTCTTGCGGTAGGAGTTGATGAAGGTGTTGGTG
This sequence comes from Actinomycetes bacterium, assembly GCA_023418375.1. GTDB lineage: Bacteria > Actinomycetota > Actinomycetes > Actinomycetales > Cellulomonadaceae > Actinotalea. Next base: position 11,236 of record JAEZZV010000241.1, read on the forward strand.
AGGATCCGGTACAGCCAGGCCTTGAGGTTGGTGCCGGGCCGGTACTGGTGGAACGCGGCGAAGGCCTTGGCGATCGTCTCCTGGACCAGGTCCTCGGCGTCGGCCGGGTTGCGGGTCATCCGCAGGGCGGCCGAGTAGAGCTGGTCGACGTACGCGAGGGCCTCCCGCTCGAAGCGCTCGGCGCGGGCGGCGGGGTCCTCCTCGGGCGCGCGGTCGGTGCGGGCGTCGAACGCGCCCACGTCGATGCCCTCGTCGGGCGCGTCGGTGTTCATCGCGACCGAGCCTATCGGCGCACGGCCGGGTCGGCCGTCGGGGGCCCAGCGCCCGTCCCGCGAGCCGTTCCCGTCCGTGGGCCCGTCCGCGGGCCCGTCCGCGGGCGCCGAGGGCCGGGAAGCGGCACGCGTGGCGGACAGGACCGGGCTCATGCCTGTGCCAACACCGTCCGACCCGGGGACCATTCCCGACCCGCGGACGCCCGCCCGTGCCTGCGGCCGGCCGCCGGCGGGACGGCCCCGGGCCGCCGGAGCGTATGCCGGGGCGTCCGCCACGGGATACCGTGCTGACAGACCCGAGGAGGAGATCATGCTGACCCGCCGGATCGCCCGTCCCCTGCTCGCCGGATGGTTCGTCGCCGAAGGCGTCGACGCCTTCCGCCGCCCGGGCCCGCACGTGGAGCGCTCACGCGAGGCGTGGCGCCGCCTGGCCGCCCGCACCTCTCTGCCCGAGCCGCCGCCCACGGACACCCTGCGGCTGCTCGCCCGGGCGCACGGCGGGGCGATGGCGGGCGCGGGCCTCCTGCTCGCGCTCGGCAAGGCCCCCCGCGCGTCCGCCTGCACCCTCGCGCTCCTGACCGTCCCGGTCGCCCTCATGGACGCGCCGGTCAAGCAGGGTCCGCCGACGCCCGCGACGCTCGCCGCGGGCACCCAGCGGGGGTCGCGGACGTTCCTGCGCGACCTGAGCCTGCTCGGCGGTGCGCTCATCGCGGGCCTCGACAAGGAGGGGTCGCCGAGCCTGCGGTGGCGGGTCCGGCACGCCCGGCTGGACCGCGACGCCGAGCTCGCCGCGCGTCGGGCCGTCGCCTCCGCCCGCAAGGAGACGGCTCACGTGGCGCGCGAGGCCCGCGCGGCGGTCAAGGCGGCGAAGGCGACGGCGCGCGACACGGCCAAGGACGCCCGGGAGGCGGTCCGTCGCTGACCGGAGCAGGCCGACCCCGGTAGCCTCGTCGCCATGACGACCGAGCTCGCGCGCGCCCCGCAGTGGGCGGCGCCGGAGGCCGAGTTGCCCCTGGACGCCGTCGTCGAGGTGCCCGGCTCGAAGTCCCTCACGAACAGGTACCTCGTCCTGGCGGCGATCGCCGACGGGCCGGGACACCTGCGCGGCACCCTCGTCTCGCGGGACACGACGCTCATGGCCGACGCGCTGGAGGCCCTCGGCGCGCGCATCGAGCGGCAGGGGACCGACTGGACCGTCGAGCCGATCCGCCTGGGCCGCCGCGCACCCCTGGGCGCCGGCCCGGTCGACGTCGAGTGCGGGCTCGCCGGGACGGTCATGCGGTTCGTGCCGCCCGTCGCGGCGCTGCTCGGCCGCGCGGTGCGGTTCGACGGCGACGCCGAGGCCCGGGTCCGCCCGATGGGCCCGGTCCTGCGCGCGCTGCGCGACCTGGGCGCACGCGTGGACGACGACGGGCGGGGCACGCTCCCCTTCACCGTCGCCGGGCCTGGGGCGCTGCAGGGCGGGCTCGTCGACGTCGACGCGAGCGCGTCCAGCCAGTTCGTCTCCGGCTTGCTGCTCGCGGCGCCGCGGTTCGCCCACGGCATGGTCCTGCGGCACACCGGACCGACGCTGCCGAGCCTGCCGCACATCGTCATGACGGTGGACGTGCTCCGGGCCGCGGGCGTCGCCGTGGACGACTCCCGGCCCCACATCTGGGAGGTCGCGCCCGGCCCCGTCGCCGCGCGGGACGTGCGCGTCGAGCCGGACCTCTCGAACGCCGCGCCGTTCCTGGCCGCGGCCCTGGTGGCTGGCGGGACGGTGCGTGTGCCGGGCTGGCCCGAGCACACCACGCAGCCCGGAGCGCTGCTGCCGGACCTGCTGACCCGGATGGGCGGCCGCGCTGAGCGCGCCGGGGACGCGCTGGCCGTGACCGGCACGGGCGTGATCCACGGCATCGACGTCGACCTGCGCGAGGCCAGCGAGCTGGCGCCGACCATCGCCGCGCTGGCGACGCTCGCTCACGGTCCGAGCCGCCTGCGCGGCATCGCCCACATGCGGGGCCACGAGACCGACCGGCTCGCGGCGCTCGCCACGGAGATCACGCGCCTGGGCGGGCAGGCTGAGCAGACCCACGACGGGCTCGTCATCACCCCGCGGGCGCTGCACGGCGGCGTCTGGCAGACCTACCGCGACCACCGGATGGCGACGGCCGGCGCGCTCGTCGGGCTGCGTGTGAGCGGCGTGCAGGTCGTGGACGTCGAGACGACCGCCAAGACCCTGCCCGGCTTCACCGGGATGTGGGCCCGCATGCTCGGGGTCGCCTGACGCATGCGGGCCATCGGCCGGCTCGACGAGGACGCCGTCCGCACCCGTCCAGGGCGTGGATCCCGGCCCCGCACCAAGCGCCGGCCCGCGCACGAGGACGCCGTGCGCGCCCTGGTCACCGCCGTGGACCGCGGTCGCTACGCGGTCCTGGTCGCGCCCGACACGCCCGACGAGCGGCCCGTCACCGCCGTCAAGGCGCGCGAGCTCGGCCGCGAGCGCGTGGTCTGCGGCGACCTGGTCGACGTCGTCGGCGACACCAGCGGGGCCACGGGCTCCCTGGCCCGGATCGTGCGGATCGCGGACCGGCGCACGGTCCTGCGGCGCACCGCCGACGACACGGACCCCGTGGAGCGCGTGATCGTCGCCAACGCCGACCAGCTCGTGGTCGTCACGGCCCTGGCCGACCCGGAGCCGCGGACGCGGATGATCGACAGGTGCGTGGTCGCCGCGTACGACGCCGGCATGGACGTGCTGCTGTGCCTGACGAAGGCGGACCTCGCCGACCCCGAGCCGCTCGTCGCCCTCTACGCCCCCCTCGGCGTGCTGACCACCGTCACCGAGCGGGACGACGCCGCGCGGATCGGCGGCCTGGACCGGCTGCGGCGCCACCTGTCCGGGCGCGTCTCGGTGCTCGTGGGCCACTCCGGCGTGGGCAAGTCGACGCTGGTCAACGCGCTGGTCCCGGACGCCGACCGCGCCACGGGACACGTGAACGTCGTCACCGGCCGGGGTCGGCACACGTCGTCGTCGGCGGTCGCCCTGCGGCTGCCCGAGCGGGACGGCTGGGTCATCGACACTCCCGGCGTGCGCTCGTTCGGGCTCGCGCACGTGACGCCCGAGCGGCTGCTGGCCGCGTTCGAGGACCTCGCCGAGGTCGTCGAGGAGCGCTGTCCGCGCGGCTGCACCCACGCCGCGTCGGCGCCCGACTGCGCGCTGGACGAGTGGGCTGCCGAGGCGAGCGGGCCCGACGCCGAGGCGCGGGAGCGACGCGTCGACTCCCTGCGCCGGCTGCTCGCCGCGCGCGCGGGCGACGCACGCGCCGACTGACGCCCGGCTGGACCGCCGCGGCCCGGCTCGACGCTACGGTTCGTCTCATGGCGTACGACGACGACCTGCGGCTCGCCCACGTGATCGCCGACCAGGTCGATGCGGTGACGATGTCGCGCTTCCGCGCGCTGGACCTGCACGTGGAGACGAAGCCGGACCACACCCCGGTGTCCGACGCCGACCGCCTGGCCGAGGAGATCGTCCGGGCCCAGCTCGGCCGTACCCGGCCCCGGGACGCCGTCGTGGGCGAGGAGCTGCCGGCCACGGGTCACGGACCGCGCCAGTGGGTGATCGACCCGATCGACGGGACCAAGAACTTCGTGCGCGGCGTGCCGGTGTGGGCGACGCTCATCGGGCTGATCGACAACGGCGAGGTGGTCCTCGGCCTGGTCAGCGCGCCGGCGCTGAGCAGGCGCTGGTGGGCCGCCGTCGGGTCCGGGGCCTGGAGCGGGCGCTCCCTGGCGTCCGCGACGCGCCTGCGCGTCTCGCAGGTGGGCGACCTCGCGGACGCCTCGCTGTCGTACTCGAGCCTGTCCGGGTGGGAGGAGCAGGGACGCCTGGAGGGCTTCCTCGACCTCACCCGCACCGTGTGGCGCACACGCGCGTACGGCGACTTCTGGTCGTACGTGCTCGTGGCCGAGGGCGCCGTGGACGTCGCGTGCGAGCCGGAGCTCGCGCTGCACGACATGGCGGCGCTCGTGCCGATCGTCACCGAGGCGGGCGGGACGTTCACGTCGGTCCGGGGCGTCCCGGGCCCGTTCGGCGGGTCGGCGCTGGTGACGAACGGTCTGCTGCACGAGCAGGTGCGGGCCTTCCTCGACCCGTTCGACGGGGGCTGACCCGGCCCGGCGCCCCGAACCTCAGTGCAGCGAGCCGGCGGCCAGCCGGTCCAGCTCGCTCGCGTCGTACCAGAGCAGGTCGCGGTCGGCGAGGCGCTCGATCGCGTCGTCGTCCCCCGCGAGCGCGGCGACGACGTCGTCCTCGGCCGCGGCCTCATCCACGTGCGCGCACGCCACGTCGTCCCAACCGACGGTCGTCGTGAGGCGGACGACCGACGGTGCGTGCGGGTCGTCGACGGCTTCCACGACGGCCTCGGGCACGTCGACCGCGATCACGACGCGCCGCCGGGGCGCGGCGTTCCCGTCGAGCCGGTCGAGGCTGTCGTCCGCCGCGAGGAGCTGGGCGGCGTACTCGAGCCCCTCCTCGTCCTCGTCGGGCAGCTCCGCCCGCAGGGCCGCCGTCACGGCGTGGACGAGGCGCGGCGCGAAGCCGCGGCTGGGGTCGAGCTCGGCGAGCGTGGACGGCACGTAGATCCGCATGGCTCAGTGTGCCCCCACGCCGGCCGCGGCGGGCACCACTTCCGCCGCAAGGGCGGCGACGGCGCGCCGCAGAGGTGAGGCGGGGGCGTGCTCGGCGAGCGTTCGCGCGTGCAGCACGGCGCCGTCGCACGTCACCGGCTCGTCCGGGAGCACGACCGCGTCGGGCACGCCCGCGTACCGGCGCAGCGCCTCGCGGACGGCCTCGCGCGGCCGGGGACCGCTCGCGCTCGCCCGCACCCGGTTCACCACCACCCGCCGACGGGCCACGAGGCCGAGGTCGTCGAGGGCGCCGAGCGCCCTGACGAGCCTCTGCAGCCCCACCGGGTCGCCGGTGCCGACGACGAGGACGACGTCGGCGGCGGCGAGCGCCGACAGCGTCGCCGCGTTGCGCTGCGGCGCCCGGGTGTCGTACGTGAGGGCCTCGTCCTGCTCGAGGCAGAACCCGCAGTCGACGACCGTGACGTCGGCCAGCCCGCGGCACGCCGCCCAGACCCCCTCCAGGCTCGTGGCCGGCACCTCCGGCCACCGGTCGGCACGGCTCAGGCCGGTGAGCACCCGGAGCCCGCCCTCGAGCCGCGGCGTGAGCATGGCGAGCGACATCGCGTCGAGCCCGCCACCGCCCGCGGCCCGCGCGGCGGCGGCCAGGCCCGGGGCCTCGTCGAGCAGGCCCAGCACCTGGGCCACCGTCCCGCCGTACGTGTCGGCGTCCACGAGCAGGACCGACGCCTGAGCCGCGCGCGGC